>NZ_JBCEBQ010000010.1:0-234137 GCF_049472505.1 Rhizobium sp. HT1-10
GACCGGTCAATCTTAACGGTATCGAATTCTATCAGACGCAGCCATGACAGTCCGGCAAAACCCGTACCAAAGTCGTCCAACCAGACCTGGACGCCTAACTTTCTCAAATCGGTGATGCAAAGAACTACATCTTGGTCCAGCTCCAGCTCTATTCCTTCCGTAATTTCGAGAGCGAGCCTGGCTCCTGCTAAGCCAAAATCTGCGAGGGTTGAAGCAACGAAACTTGGGAAGTCCGGCGACTTGAGTTCAATTGGCGACACATTGACACTTGCGACCTCCACCTTATTCTCTGCCAGAAGGTCGCTGCAGACGGTTCGTATCGCCCAACGCCCGAGCTCGATTATTGCCCCAGATCGTTCGGCGACGGGGATAAAAGCAACAGGTGCGATCGATGTGCCATCAGGCCGACGCAGGCGCATCAGAGCTTCGGCAGCCGCCACTCTGCCGGACTGGACATTTCGTATTGGCTGGTAGACCAGGGACACAAGCCGCTGGTCGACCGCCACCTTTAAGATCGCTGCAATGTCTTCCTCGTCATCTTGTGCCTTCGCATCGCTAGGATCAAAGACAACCACCGTGTTCCGGCCACGTTTTTTCGCAGCGTAGAGGGCGAGATCAGCTTCGTGGACAACCCGGTCGAGTTGCTTTGTGAGATTCTTGGGGAACGACAATCCGATGCTGACAGTGACGATCGTGGTTCCATCTCGTCGGTTCTCATGAGGTAAAGCCAGCGCACGTATGGCAGACTTGATCGCTTCCGCAAAAGCGATGGCGTCTTCAACGCTATGCTGCTGCGCGATGATTATGAATTCCTCGCCGCCGTAACGCGCAATCCTAGCGCCATGCGAACTTACAACGTCTTGGAGAAGATGTGAAACAGCAACAAGGCACCGATCGCCTTCTTGATGACCATAGCGGTCGTTATATCGTTTGAAGTAATCAACATCGAGTAGCAGCACGTAAAACATCGACCTGTGGTCGAGCCAACGTTGCCAGTAATCACGTAGTCGCTCATCGACGGCTCGCCGGTTTTCCAGCCCAGTGAGCGAGTCCGTGTTCGACAAGCGAAGGAGCGCCTTGCCCCTCTCGTCTGCCTCGTTTTGCTGGACACGGGCCTCGAGCGCCTTGAGGAACACATTGTAACGCTCTCGATTGAGCTTCAGGTTCACGTATGACGTAAATACGAAGCACGAAATACAGAAGGCTCCGAGAATCAGCTTATAAAGCGGCAGCATGGGCGAAAACGGATAGAGCATGCCCAGAAAAATGAGCATATTCACTGTCGAGGCCGTGAGCGCAAGGGGAAACCGAAAGCTGAAAAACAGGTTCACGCTCATCATGAAGATGGCCCCAAAAACCATGTAGTACGAGACAGCCTCCACGGCACTGGACATTTGTGCAGTGATTATCCAGGCAAGATAGGCCACAGATACTGCTGTAGCCGCGACCGCATCGATCAGGCCGGATCTTGCTTCAAAGTAGATCAAAACCTCTAAGAACACTAAGGCACTGACCCCAACGATCAGACGCCCCGCGACGGTGTAGTAGGCAACATCGCCAATGAAAAGGTAGTCAGTAATAGAATACGCCAGATAAGCTGCAACGGCTATCCGCAGGCCTTGGCGAGTAACGCGTTTCCTACCCTGCTCGCTCTCACGCAAGTACGAAGCACGCAAGTCTTCCGGCGACATCCCTGGACCTTCAACGACCACACCTGCTTCGGCTAACATGTGCTTCATGGCCCGTCACCCAATTCGTTTGCAGTTCCGCGTCGTGGATCTCCGCTTATTGTCGATAACGACATGTCACACCCGCGACAAACGATTACGGGCTTACGTCGCGGAGGCCGGTCGCTAAACGTGAAGCTTATTTAACAGACTCTAAAGTTGGTGACGCGTGACTGACCCAATGCGGAACACCCGAATACCCCTTGACGGATCGTAGAATGGTGAAGCATCTGACTTTGTGTTAACACTCCGTTAAGCATGAGGTTTTTTTTGGCTCAGCCCCTTTTTTCTCCTGACGGCAAAAGCTTGATCATGCCGCAATCCGTCAGTGACAGTCTTATTTCTCATGAACCGAGCAATCAGGCAGAACTTCTGGCTGAAGCAAAAGCTCAGTTTGCCGTTGTCATAAACCTTGCCATGCAGCGCTTGGACGCTAGGAAAGATCTGCCCGAGATTACCAAATGGTTGATCGGTCAACTGCATGATATCAGGCAGAAGGCAGGGCCTGATGTCTGGCAAAAGCTCGTCCCAATCATACAAGCGCATCCTTCGGCACAGGTAATGCAGCAGTGCCCCTTTACCCGATGGTCGTTCGAAAAGCCTCGCGGATATTCCGGCGATGCAGGGCTGATTGACTTCATCTATGGACATGAGGCGGCAGCCGGAGAGGTCGCTAAGGCGACTCCTGCTGGACTCCAGATCTTTGAGTATACCATCCACGCTCCCGGGCCAGTTGCGGTTAGGGAAAGGCGAGACATACTGACCCGCTTCGTTGATGAGACCGCGGCGAGGACAGCCTCGGAGACTGAGATCCTGGCGATTGCCGCTGGACATCTCCGTGAAGCGGAGGCATCGACGGCTCTTTCCAAAGGCGAAATTAAGCGCTGGGTGGCCCTCGATCAGGATCCGCAAAGCATCGGCTCAATCATCCGACAATTCAAAGGAACGTCTGTCGATCCGGTCGATGGATCGGTGCGTGGGCTCCTCACGGGGAAGCACCAACTTGGAACATTCGATCTGATTTATGCCGCAGGGCTCTACGATTATCTCAGCGATAAAGTCGCAATCAAGCTCACGCAGATCTGCGTTGAGATGCTGAAGCCAGGCGGAATATTCCTGTTCGCCAACTTCTCCAACGAGATGTCTGATGACGGCTATATGGAATCCTATATGAACTGGGAGCTCTTGCAGCGTTCAGAGGCAGACATGTGGCGTATCGTCAATGCCAGCATTAGTGCGGATACCGTCGATGCTCGCGTTTGGTTCGGAACCAACCGCAATATCATTTACAGCACTATCAAGAAGCTCCCGTAGGTTCAACATCAAGAAGCTGCACATTCGTGGCTCGCACTGGAGCTTTTGAGCCGGCAGCATTATTAAGCGTTCTTACCTCAATCATGCTTGATGCTGCTGTCGTTTCTTCGCCTTGAAGGGATCCGAACCCACGACCTGCTATTCCCGCCGGACAGCCGAGCAATAAATTGCAGTTACGATCTAGGCAGTGTCCCCATAAACGGGGTTCATCTTATTGACGGTGTGTGATTCAATCTCCTTGAAAGGAGATTGCTATGCGCCGTCACGAATTGAGCGATGAAGAATGGGCTATCATTGCACCTCTTTTGCCGAACAATAGCCGTGGAATTGAACGTGTCGATGACCGCCGGGTGATCAACGGCATCCTCTGGCGTTTCAGGACTGGTTCGTCTTGGCGAGATGTGCCGGAGCGTTATGGCCCGCGCACGACGCTTTACAATAGGTTCTCCCGATGGCGCAAGGCGGGCGTCTGGGATCGTCCTCTGGACGCCGTTTCAAAGCGTTACGATGGAGACATCGTGATGATCGACAGTTCTTGTGTTCGCGTTCACCAGCATGGTGCCAACGCTAAAAAGGGGGATCTGCCGATCCTTGCGTGGGACGTTCGCGCGGCGGCCTGACGACAAAGATCCACGTTCTAGTCGATGCAGATGGCAGATCGATTCGGCTCGAACTCACCGCCGGCCAAGCCGCCGATGCACCGATGGCTGAAAAGCTGTTGAGCGACCTGCGGCCCGGCGCGACGATCCTCGCCGACAAGGCATATGACACCGATGCAATTCGTAACTTTGCCAAGCAACGCAAGTGTTGGGCGAATATCCCTGCAAAGGCCAATCGAAAGCAGACATTCAGCTTCAACCGCTGGGTCTACCGTCAGCGCAATCTCGTGGAACGGTTCTTCAACCGTATCAAGCAGATGCGAGGCCTCGCGACGCGATACGACCGCCGCGCTGATAATTACATGGCCGCCCTCAAGCTTGTCGCGACGAGGATATGGATCGACTCAACTAATGAGTCCGTGGCCTAATTAATCACGCTTAACGCTTCATCGTTCGCGCCGACAGCCGCTTGTACGCAGAGCCCTGAGTTCCGGGCCAAGCGCTCGAAAATTGCCTACCGGACGTAGGCGAGTGGAATGCCGGTGTCGGGATGGCGCAACACGCCCATTTCAATGCCGTAAATGGTCTGCAGTTGGGTTGGTACCACGATCTGTGCGGGTGTACCGTGCGCAATGAGCCTTCCCGAATGAAGTGCTAGGATCTCGTCGCAAAAGCGTGCTGCCATGTTGACGTCGTGGAGAACCATGACGACACACAGTCGACGCTCCTCTGCAAGCCGCCGAACAAGCGTTAGCACTTCGATCTGGTGCGCGACGTCGAGAGCCGAGATCGGCTCGTCGAGCAGCAGGCATTCGGTTTCCTGCGCGATCAGCATGGCAAGCCATGCGCGCTGTCGCTCCCCGCCCGAAAGTGTATCGACGAGGCGGTCCCGGTAGATGGCAACGTCGGCAAGCTCCATCGCCTCTTCCACAATCTGCTGGTCGTGCGATCCAAACCTGCCCAGAGCGCCATGCCACGGATAGCGTCCGAGTGCCACCAGTTCGCTGACAAGCATGCCGGAGGCGTTCGGCGTTTGTTGCGGAAGGTAGGCGACCTTGCGGGCGAACGGCCGGTCTCCCCACTCCTTGAGGCTCTTGCCTTCATAGGAAATCGAGCCGGTCGATACCGCCTGCTGGCGCGCCAACAGTTTCACCAAGGTCGATTTGCCGGAGCCGTTATGGCCGATCAGGCCAATCACACGTCGTGCCGGCAGATCTATCGACAGTGGTTCCAGCAGGACACGATTGTCGACGGAGAAACCGGCGCGATCGAGTGTGAACAAGGCGGAGATACTCGCCGTGGGGAGCAATGGTGCTTTCGACATCGCGTCGGTGCCGCGGTCTTCGCGCCCGTCAATCATCACATATTCCTCTTCTTCATGAACGGGACCCTCTACCCTGCCCACGGATGACCCACAGGAAGTATGGTCCGCCGATGAAGGCCGCCATCACACCAGCCGGGATTTCATAAGGAAAGTCGGCAGATCGACCCAGCCAGTCTGCCGCCATCATCAGCGTTGCGCCGATCGCGGTCGCCGAGAGAAGCGTGTGGACCTGGCCGCGTACACCGGCCATCCGCACGAGGTGCGGCGCCATCAGCCCAATGAAGCTCAGTGGCCCGACCATCATCGTCGCTGCACCTGTTAAAATGGCGACGAACATCAGCAGAACGGCACGCGACCGTCCGGGATTGACGCCGAAAGAGCGTGCCGCGCCATCGCCGAGTGGCAGGACTTCCAGCCAACGGCGAAAGAGCGGTGCCAAGGCCAGCCCGATGACTGCGAAACCGGAAGCGATAAGCGCGAAGATGCCCGTGGCGCGAAACGTTGGCCCCATGGTCCAGGCGAGAATGTAACTTGCACGCGGATCGCCGCTGGCAACGATGAAGGAGATGATGGCGGTGGCGAGCGCACTGACGGCGATGCCAGCCAGCAAAACCGGTCCAGGAGCATAGTTTCTTTGCCTTGCAACCGCCAGGACGAGTGCGAATGACAGCATTGCGCCAACCATGCCGCCAGCCAGCGGCACCAGCGGAGAGGCCATCCCGTTGAGGAAAAATGCGGCAATGATCCCAAGCCCAGCGCCGGCGCTGACCCCGAGGCCCTCGGGGCTCGCCATCGGATTGCGCGTCGTGACCTGGATTATGGCGCCTGCAAGGGCGAGCATGGCGCCGGCACTAGCCGAGGTGAGGACACGTGGCCATCGCCCTCCGAAGAGAACCATCTGATCGATGCCGTGTGTGAAGATCTGCTCGGTCAGCGAGAAGATCGCGATCGTCACCGCGATGACGAGGGAGACAGGCAGGAAGAACCGGCTCGATAACAAACGCGACGCATCGATGTTTTGCACCGCGATCACCTCGTCGAGGGAATGCGGCACGCCCTTGAGGAGAACAAGCATCAAGATAGCACCTACGATCGCAGTCACCGTGCCTGTCGGGACTTCTCCCACAATTGGCGCGCCGACGAGAACGATGCCATCGGCCAGAAGCAGCAGCAGCGCACCCATCAGCGACCCCCAGTATAGCCGCTGCCGGAATGTCCTCGCACCTGCAATCCGCGCGACGCTGGTTGCTGCCAAGCCTACAAAGGCGATGACGCCCACCCGGGCGACGACGACTGCCGAGAGAATGGTGGCAATCAACAATACCGAGGCGCGGAGTCTACCGGCTGAAAGGCCGAGGCTGCGGGCATTCTCATCGTCGAGGCCGGCCACCGCCAGCGGTCGATAGAATAGCAGCAGCGCGGGAATGAGCACGATCAGGCGCAGGCCCAGAGCCGCCGCATTGGAATAATCGTTCTGGATCAAAGAGCCGCTGCCCCAAATAAATACTCCCCGCAGATATTCGTGATGAAACAGCGCCAGGATGACGGAGGCGGAGCCTGCCGAAAAGCTAATGATCATGCCACAGAGCAGCAATGTCATCGGGGCAAAATTTGCCTTCTTTGCAAGGCCGGCAACAATCGCCACGGCTGCGAGACCGCCTGCCAGGCCGGCGATTTCGCGCTCGCTTGCCGATACGGTGACGGCAAACAGCGAGACGAGGGTGATGGCGAGTTGCGCGCCCGAGAGTATGCCGAGCGTCGACGGTTCGGCGAGCGGGTTCTTGAGGAGTTGCTGGAAGATCGTGCCGGCAAAGGCGAGAGCAGAACCCGCGAGGAGGGCGACGATCATCCGCGGCAGCAGCGAGAAGTGGACATAGACCTCGCCAAAGGAGGCAGGGTCTGGTTGCCAGATCGCATGCCGCAGATTGGCAACCGGAACGTAGCCAAGTATGGCGCAGGCATAGAGCAAAAGTGCTGCCAAAGCGATCGAGAGGCTCAGGCGGACCGGTGTCATCAGGGGGGAGATCATGCGATGCCAATGCTTTGCTGGATGACCTCGGCAAATCGCATTGCCGAAGGAAATGCTCCGAAAACCCAGGTGGGCGTCAGCATTGCGACATGGCCCTTCTGCACCGCCGGCAAGGATTGCCAAAGCGCACTTTGCAGCAACGTCCCCGGTGGGCCCGGCTCGATGATGATCACACGGGCATCGGGATAACGGGCAATCACCTCCAGCCCCGCCGTGGCAAAACCCCAGTTGTTCGTTGGGCCACCCCATGCATTTTCGATGCCAATATGTTTCAACACATCGTCGAACAGACCGCCGGCGCCATAGATGTCGACAAGCCTTTCGTCGGCGAACTTGACGATCAGCAGCGGCCGTCCGTCGTAATTTTTTGCTTTAAGCGCTATGGCGTCTAGCCGGGCATAGGAGCGCTGCAAATAATCCGCTGCAATCCGTTCTCTGCCGATATGGCCGGCGATTGTGCGAAGGCCCGCCTCGGCGGCCTTCAATGGCTGGCGCTCGGCGCTGTAGAGCGGCATGGAAAGAGTTCGAGCAATCTCGTTGAGGCGCGCAGAAGAGGCGCCATAACCCGCCTGGGAAAGGATCAGGTCAGGCTTTAGGGCGCGCAGCAACTCCATGTTGGGCCATGACCTCAAGCCGAGGTCGACTGTCACATCCGGCAGTGCCGGCACGACGACGCGGTCGCCGTAGAGCGGCGCCTCTGCCACGGCGAACGGCGGAAGCTCCATGGCGAGAAGGCTTTCCGCCCATCCCCAGTCCAGCGCCGCGATTCTCGGCGCCGTCGGTGCGGCCATCGCCTGCGCCGGAAGAAAGGCGGCCGTCAACGCAGCGGCAAACTGCCGCCGTGTCAGCCAATGGTGATTATGGTCGGGCTGGTATGCCAAGGCTTTTTACCAGCTGTATTTGAGTGTTGCATAGATGCTTCGGCCTTCGCCCCAGTAGCATCCCGTGGCCGCGATACAGGTCGAGACATACTTCCGGTCGAACAGGTTGCTCACATTGAGCGACGCCTTCAGGCCCTCCATCTTTGGATTGGCCTTGCCGAAGTCATAGCGCACGGCAGCATCGAAGACGGTATAGGACGGTATGTCGAACAGGTTGGCGTTGTCGCCATATGTCTGTCCGGTGTAGCGCGCCCCGCCGCCGAGGCTTAGGCCATCCCAGGCCGTAGATGTTTGCAGTGTATAGTCGAGCCAGAGCGATGCCTGGTGGCGCGGCACGAAGGCAAAACGATTGCCCTGGTTGCTGACGCCGGCAGCGTTGGCGTTGGCCTTGGTGATGTCGCTGTCCGTGTAGGCGTAGGATGCGAGAACTGAGAAGGAATCTGTAAGCTCTGCCTTGCCCTCAAGCTCGACGCCCCGCATCCTAACCTGGCCGGTCTGAACGTTGAAACTGGTGTTTTCCGGGTCCGGCGAAAGGACGTTGTCCTGCGTCAGGTCGAAGGCCGAGAGGGTAACGAAACTGTTGCGGCCGACCGGCTGATATTTGACGCCGACTTCGAACTGTTCGCCTGTCGTCGGATCGAATGCCGTGCCTGCGTGGTCTGTGCCACTGGCAGGATTGAACGACGTCGAATATCCGGCATAGGGCGAGATGCCGTTGTCGAAATTGTAAACGAGGCCGGCGCGCCAAGTGAAATGGCCGTCCCTCTGGTTGACACTGTTGTCAGCAAGGCTGGTGTGGGTTCTGGTGTCGGTGTTCGCCCAGTCGTAGCGGCCGCCAAGCGAGAACACGAAACGATCCCACTCGACCTGGTCCTGCGCATAAATTCCGGTCTGGCTGCGCTGCTGGTTGATCTTGGTGGCAATCGCAGGACGCGTAACGCTGCTGGCCCCGTAAACGGGATCCAATCCATTGAACAGTTTAAAGATCGGCGACAGCGCGGATTCTTCGTACCGGCTGCTTTCATAGGAATAATCGAGGCCGAAAAGGGAGGTATGCGCCAGATCTCCGGTCGAAAAATGTCCTACGGCCTGGTTGTCGACCGTCACGGCTCGAGAGCTTTCCGGAAAGGCCCAGGCGTAGCGATAGAAGGCGGCAGGGTTGCAAGCCGAAGGGCAGTAGGGCTGGACGCGCTGGGTGTCCGTGCTGACATAGGAGTAGCGAAGGTTCTGCCGGACAGTCCAGGTCTCGTCGATTTCATGTTCGAACTCGTAGCCCACCGAGGCCTGCTCGCTTTTGTAATGGTCGTATCCCGGCTCTCCGGGGAAGGTGCTGCGCGGTAGTTCCGGATATTTGTCGGTAAAGAGCGTTCCGTTGGCCGGAAGCGCCGGCGCGCCGCCACCGCCGGGGGAGTCGATCCGCTGGTAACTGCCGTAGATCGTGAGGGATGTTCCCTCGTCCGGCTTGAAGGTGAAGGATGGCGCAATGTAGCCCTTCTTCTCCTTCACGAAGTCATACTGCGTGTCGGTCAGGCGACCGACGCCGACCAGGCGGTAGAGAAGGCCGTCGTCGTCATTGACGTTGCCGTTGAGATCGAATGCAGTCTGAATGCGATTATCGGTGCCGAACTGCGTTTCCACCTCGTTCCTCGCAGTGGCACTGGGACGCTTCGAAACCATGTTGATGAGGCCGCCCGGTTCGCTCTGACCATAAAGAACCGAAGCGGGACCCTTCAGGACTTCCGCTCGCTCCAGGCTGTAGGGCTCGACACGTGGCTGAGCATAGCCCTTGGCACCGAACGGTAGTCGCAGCCCATCGAGATATCGTCCAGGACGAAAACCGCGAATTGTGAACCAGTCGTAGCGGCTGTCGTCGCCGAACTGGCTGATCACGCCGGGCGTATACCGGAATGCCTGGGTGAGCGTGGCGGATCCCTGTGCCGTCATTTGGTCCCGTGTGACGACATTGATTGCCTGCGGGGTGTTTTTGAGCGCAGCATCGGTTTTCGTTCCCGTTGCACTTTCCGTGGCAACGAAGCCGTCGACCGGGCCACGACCTCGCTCCCCCTGGAGAACGATCGGTTGCAAGGATGTGGTGCTGTCCGCTGCCGCATCGGGAGAGGCTGGCTTTGAATTGACAAGCAGTGCCGTTGTCGGCGTCGTGAAACGGTAGGTAAGGCCGGTTCCGGCCAGCAGGCGCGATAGCGCGGCTTCGGCGGGCAGATTGCCATTGATGCCGCTCGTACGCAGGTTAGCGGGCATATTACCGTCGAACGCGACGTCGATGCCAGTTACGGACGAATAACGAACCAGTGCGGCGGAAAGCGACTGGCCGACGATCGTGAAGGCATAACTCTTGCCGCTCTCGGCTAACGCATCCATCGAAAGCGGCGCGAAGCCGACGCAGGCTACCAAAAGCATGCTGCGAAGCAGCCGCAGGCGACTGCCGCCAATTTGATTTTCCGTCATTCGCCTTGCCCCCTGCAAACGCAACTCAGCCCGGGCTTTTCCGGGCTTCTGAAAAGGGGACGCAGCAGGTCGAAAAAAACCTCGGTCGTTTTTCAACTTTTTTATTGCGGATAGATCAATGTCAGCCAGGGAGAGTAGGTGGCTATGCGGATGGGCAGGCCGTTTTCGAGGTTCTCGAGTATTCTACCGGCTCGTCGAACATCGACGATGATGCTGACCGGGCGGCGCGCCAAGGCCCTGTCCATGACGATCATCTTGCCGTGACGCCACCTGGAGAGTGCGGCGACCACATTTTCAAACGGCGTTGAAATGAAGACGAGCTTTCCATCGCGCCACGAAAGCTGCGAACCGTCGCCCATCTGCGCTGGATTGGATATTCTGTCGCGGGCATACAGCACGGACTGGCCCTCCCGGACAACCTGCTTCTGCGTAGGAGACGATACGCTGACTGCATGCTGTGCCACCGCCACGACGATGCCCTCCTCCTCCATTCCCACGGAAAACTGCGTCCCCAGCGCAGCACTTCTCAGCAATCCGCAATCCACGACGAACGGTCGCTGCATATCCGGGGCAACTATGAAGAATGCCTCCCCTTCCAGCAAATGGACCTGCCGTTGCCCTGGCGTGAAGTCCAGCGAAATGGCTGTGGCGGTAGAAAGTTCTGCGACCGTGCCGTCGGGAAGGGTGACACGGGCAGTTTCTCCGACGCTCGTTCGATAGTCTGCCGCGACCGACCGCAGGTAGGAAGTCGCACTGAGCCCAGCGGTGGCAAGCACCAGGAGTGCGCCGCCCGACTTGAGGAGATTCCTGCGTTTGATGGACGAAGGCGCCGGGACCTCGGGAAGAGCCGAAGCCCCTTGCCACAGTCGCTCGAGTTCGGAATAGGCTTTGGCATGCTCGGGGCTGCGCTCCAGCCAAGCCCGGAATGATGCGCGGTCGTTGGCGGTGGCGCTTTCATCGAGAAGCCGCGCAAACCATTCCGCCGCGCACCGCGATACGTTCGCATCTTCGTCGGAACAGTTTTCTTTCTGGGAGATGTCCTGCACTCGCCGCCCCGCTCTAACAAATTAAAGCAGCAGGGAGCCTTTAGCCCTGTGCCTTCATCTCCGCCCGCAACCGTTCGAGCGCGACGACCATGTGACCGAAGGCTGTCTTCGGCGAAATGCCGAGATGATCTCCGATCTCGACGTAGGTGAGGCCATCGATGCGTGAAAGCATGAAAACCTGTCTGGCGCGAGGAGGCATTCGGCCGAGTGCCGCCTGCACGCGCCGCAGTTCCTGGCGGCTTATTGCGGTCGATTCAACGGATTGCCCGGGATCGGATATCGCTTCCAGACCTTCTATGCCATCAACAAATGGCGCGAGTTTCTTGCGGCGCTGATGATCGAGGGCGAGATTGCGGCCTGTCGTGACGAAGTAGCCGGCAAGGTCTGCAACCCCGCGCAACAGGCCTGGCCGTTCCCAGAAACGTAAAAATGTGTCCTGCAGAAGATCCGCCGTCGTCGCGGAACATTGCACCCGACCGTAGATGACGTGTGTCAACCTAGAACGCACGTCCATGAAGGTACCAAGAATGTCTGGGTGATCAGCGCTTTCCATAAATTGCTGCTATCATCGCATGGCAATCGGGCGCAAGGGAAAAGATGATTATTTCGATCATCTTTAGATGCTAGCATGTCGCTGGCGCAATTTTAGCTCCATAAGCTTCATTGGCAGTGAGCTGGCCGATCTCGCCATCGATCTCGTTCAGCAACTGCTTAAGCCGCTCACAGGATGCCTGGACGCGACTTCGCCGGTCACTGCTGGCAGTGGAAACCGTTCATCCTGTATTTCGTCCCCCTAGGGGCTTTGACGAGGCCGGGCGCGCTGCGGCGGACAGGCGCAATGTCAGCGACAAGGTGCTAATCCAGTAGCTCGACGGCGTCGTGAAGCGCGCCGACCGCGTGTGGACGGTAGTCTAACCACGCTCGGTGACAGCTTGGACCAAGTTCTCGTACCACTATGCTACTGAGGCGCGAGGACATGGTCGAGGTCACTCGCAACTTCGCCAAGCTTGATGCCTAGTAAGGTTGAGGACAGAACCACGGTCTGGCGCCGGCGACGCCTGCCGCAGCATTTTGCCATTTGGGTATCGCGACTGTCCGGATTGATCCTGATCGGATTGTTTTTTTCGCTCTCGGCTCTCTCCTTTATTCCGCGGTTGGATGAGCCTTGTTCGGCAGCATGGTGTGTGTTGCCATCTCGTGGTGCCATGACCGTTGCCGTAAAGCTTACGAAACGTGGGAATTTCCGAAGCTATCCCTTCTTCATGAGCTCGCGACCAATCCGTTTATGGGGCTCGCTTCGCACAACGATCGACGTCGTGACGGAGCCGTAACGGGCAACGGCATCGACGATGCGCTCCAGGTCGGCTGGTGTAGGCACGATCACCTTGAGATGGAAACAGTCTTCTCCTGTCAGCCTTAGAACCTCGATGACCTGCGGCATTTCCGAAAACTGCTTCAGGCATGTCTTGATATGTTCATGCGTGGTGCGCACGCGGATAATCGCCATCATCCCCAGTCCCACCGCAGCAGGGTCGAGACGGCTCGGTAGCCGGTGATGATGCCGCGCTCTTCAAGCCGCTTAAGACGTTCTGAAGTCGCCGGTTGAGAAAGGCCGACCTTCCTGCCCAATTCTGAGACACTCATGCGGCCGTCATCTTGCAAGATTTCGATCATCGCGATGTCGGTCGGATCGAGTTCAGCGCGCGTATCGAAATGTCTCGCCATTGACCTTTAATCCATCGGAATGCGGGATGCTTTTCCGATGAATGCCAATTTTTAAAACTGCAGTAAACGCTCATCATGATGCGAACCCGCAAAGAGGCAAGCATGACCGAAATCATCCATCTGCCAGGCATCGGCAACTCCGGAAAGCTCCATTGGCATAGCCTTTGGGAAGACGCCGACCCCTCCATACGCCGATTTGCTCCGACCAGTTGGGATGAGCCAGACCTTTTGGACTGGATCGATGCGCTGGAGCAGGCCGTACGTGCCGCGCCAACGCCGCCCATTCTCGTGGCGCACAGTCTCGCCTGCTTGCTTGTCGCGCATTGGCGGGACGTTTCCGATCTGTCGATCAAAGGGGCCTTTCTGGTCGCTGTGCCCGATCCGGCAGCTCCGGCTTTCCCCCCGCAGGCGGCAGGCTTTGCCAACGTCCCCGAATGCAAATTTCGCTTTCCGTCGCTGATTGTGGCGAGCACCATTGATCCCTATGGTTCGTTGTCTTATGTCGAGGCCCGAGCCGAGCAGTGGGGCAGCGAATCGAAGATCATCGGCGCGGCTGGCCACATCAACGGGCAAAGCGAACTGGGCGATTGGCCAGACGGTTTGGCGCTGCTGAGAGATTTTGAAAGCCGCATAGTGCCAGGCACTACCGCACCTTCTCGAGCCTGAAGAACGAGAGTGCGGCGCCGAGAAACAACAGCACCACTGCGACGATGAGCGAAAGGTGCATGCCGTGCATGAACGCAGTTGGCGCCGTGTCGCGCACAAAATAGCCACACGTCGCGACGCCGATCATGCCGCCCACTTGCCGTGCCGTGTTGAGCACACCTGACGCGATCCCGGCCCGTGACGGATCGACCGACGAAAGAGTCACATTCGTCATCGTCGGCACTAAGAGCGCGATGCCGCTTGCCGCCATCAGCATCGGCACGCCCAGTTGCCAATAGGAGCCACTAAGACTGACTGGGATCAACAAAAGATATCCCACTGCTGCCAGAAGGAGGCCGAACACCATCAGCCGGCGCGCACCCAAGCGTGTGATCAATCGGCCCGCGATGATGTTCATGACCATCAGGACGATGGTCGTCAGCAGGAAGGCTATGCCCGTTTCCTGCGGTGAGAGGTGTTGCTCCAGTTGGAAGAACAGGCTGAAGACGAAGATCAGGCCGTAATAGGCGAAGTTGACGATAACGCCGGTGATTGAGGCTATCGAGAAGGCGCGACTGGAGAAGACGGATAGTGGCAGCATCGGTGCGCGTCTACGCGCCTCGATCAGGATAAAGCCGATTGTGGAAAGGACGGCCACGATAAAGGCCGCGAGAATAAGGGGATGCGTCCAGCCCAGATGCGCGGCGTCGGTCAGCGCTATTGCCAACGATGCGAGCGCGATGATGGCGGCGGCCTGCGCAGGCATATCGAGCGAGCGCCCCTCGTTCCTGGGACTTGGCGCGGAATAAAGCAGGATCATGGCCAGACCGATCAGGCCGACCGAAATATTGATCAGAAAAACGCTGCGCCAGCCGAAATGCGTTACCAGAACACCACCAACCACTGGGCCGGCCGCCAATGCGATGCCGCCAGCGGCTCCCCACCAACCGACCGCTCGGCTACGCTGTTCCTTGTCGGGGAAAGCTTGGGCGAGCAACGATAAAGAGTTCGGGACCAGCAGCGCGGCGGCGACGCCTTGCGCGAGCCGTGCCGCGACCAGCGTTGTCAGCGTTGGCGCCAGCCCGCAGCCAAGCGAAGCGAGCGTGAAGAGAACGAAGCCGGTGATGAAGATGGCGCGCGTGCCAAAGCGGTCTCCAAGCGATCCGGCCATCAGCAGCAGGGCCGCGAAAATGAGCGTATAGGCATTGAGGACCCATTGGAGGCCGGCAACGTCGGTGGAGAAACTCGTACGCAAGGCATCGAGGGCAACATTGACGACACTGACGTTTAGAAGAACGACCACGAAGCCAAGCGCCGAGGCGGCAAGCGTGACGCGTGGGTGCATGGTGGGAGACACTGACATCGAGACAACCTCAAAAAAGTAAATTGTCTCGAAAGTACGCCGATGATTTCTGTGCGGAAATTCGGTATATATGCCAGTGCACATTGAGAATTTGCACAGATGGTCGAATGAGAAAATCTTCGTCATTTCCTAGCAGTGGCGCGTAGCGGCACCCTGTCCGGCGCGGCGCGCGCCTTGAAGGTGGACCACGCCACGGTGAGCCGTCGGCTGGCGGCGCTCGAAGGCGCACTCGATGTGAAGCTTGTCGACCGCTTGCCGCGGTCCTGTCGCTTGACCACGATTGGTAAACAAGTCTTCGATCAGGCTGTCACGATGGAAAGTGCAGCGGACGGTGTTGCCCGGATCGCTCGGGCTGCGCATAGGCCGCTTATCGGCAAGGTCACGCTCAGCGCTCCGCCTGTGTTGGCCGCGCATCTGCTGGCGCAGCATCTCGCGGACTTTCGGTCTCGCTATCCGGACATCCGTCTTTCTCTCGCGGCGCAGGCCCAGCAGGTATCGCTCAGCCGCAGGGAAGCGGATGTGGCTCTCCGGCTGGTACGGCCCGAAGAGCCCGGCAGTTTCGCGCGAAAAGTTGGGGTCATGGAATTCGGCCTCTTCGCGCGCCGCGACTATCCGCATCGTGACGAGCCTGATCGATGGCAGTTCATCGCTTACGACCAGAGTTTTGAGGGCATGCCGCAGCAGACGTGGCTACTGGGCATTGCCGGCACAAGGCCGATCGCGTGCGAGTTGAATGACATCGGCGGACATCTCACTGCGGCGCGTGTCGGAGCTGGCGTCGCCGGGTTGCCCTGCTTTTTGGGAGACGCAGATCCGCACCTGATGCGGATTGGCGACGACATTCCAATCTTCTCCCGGGACATCTGGCTTGTCGTCCATCGGGATCTGCGCAAAAACCCCTCCGTCCGAGCTGTGATGGATTTCGTTGTCGCGCTCATCACTCAGCCTGGCGGGTTGTCTGCTTGATCGCTGATCAATCCGGAACTCCGGCCTACGGCGGGCCGTGTCGCGGGAATCCTACAGGCGGCCCTGACCCGAGATGAGTTTCACGACGTAGAATTTCATTTCAACTAGCGACGAATTTGATGCGCTTCGCTCAGCCAGAAGCAGACAAAGAGGGTGTCCTTGGCATCGATTTCAAGCAATAATTCGCGGTCGTCAGGTTTCGAACCGTCATCAAGGTTCCACCTTGCTCACCGTCGATCCCCGTCAAGCAGCCTTTTCGCTGCCCGCAAGGATGCATCCAATCGCGGCGAGCTGTATTGATGACCTTCCGATGACTCGCTCCACCAACGCCCCCAACACGCTGGTCAAACTGTGCACATCCAGATCAGGCATGTGGCGGCAAGGCCGCGCCTCCGAGTTTCGTCTTGATCCAGTCGGCAATGCGGTAGTATCGCAAAGTCAGCGGTGGTCCGTATTTCATATAGACAGGTGCCGCTGTCAGCGGCTCTAGCTTGAGCGAAAGATCACGTTGCGGCACTCCTTTTGCCCAGTCCGAAAGGATTCCGCCCAGCATGCTGCCGGTCGGCACACCACGACCCGAAAGGCCGGTCAGCGCTACGACGCCCGGTGCCAGATCGTAAAGGCGCGGCACTGTGCGGTGTTGCATGTCGAGTTCGCCAAACCAGAAATACTCCCACCGAATCTCCTGCCTGATCTGCGGATGCAGCCATTTCAACCTGTCGCTCATGACCCTTCGGGTATAATCCATGTCTCGACCGCGCCGACCCATCGGGAACATCGACGCGACGATCCGTCCCTCGGAATTGTACTTGTAGACATAGATATCGCCGCGACCGTCGTGCACGGTGGTATTGCGTGGCAGGATCGAGCCGCGCTCGTCTTCCGATAGCGGCTGCGTTGCCGCGACAAAGACCTTCTGGATTCTGAAGGTGCGGTCGAGCTTCGGCCAGCCACCAACCGTATAGGCGCCGGTGGCGAAGATCACCTTGTCTGCAACAACTTTCCCCTTCGGCGTGCGGATCGCCCAGGCGGTTCCGTCACGCTCGCAACCGGTCACCGGCGATTGCGTATGAATAATCCCGCCCTCCTGGATGACCGCGCGGGCAAGGCCGCGGGCATAGCCAAGAGGGTTGAGGTGCCCTGCCTCCTCGTGCAGCCAGCCGCCGTGAAAGCGCGGGCTACCGGTGATCGTCGCCACCTCATCCCTATCCAGCGCCCGGGTTTTCGCGCCGACGGCATTGTAAGTGCGCACCTTCTCTTCGATTGTCTTCATCATGTTGGGATAGGCAGCTCCCATGACATAGCCGTGCTGCTGCCATTCGCACTGAATCTGGTAGCGCTCGATAATGCCGGATACGCGGTCGTTGGCGCGGGTCTGTTTATCGATCAGCCGTTCGGCCCAGGGCTCGCCGAGCATACGGCGCAACTCCGATAGGCTATAGTGCGTGAACGTTGGCGTGCAATGGCCGGCGTTGCGACCGGAACCGCCGAAGCCGATTTCTTCCCTCTCGAGAAGCACCACGCTGATGCCATCACTTGCCAGGTCGAGCGCAGTGGTCAGCCCGGTGTAGCCCCCGCCAACGATGCAGACATCAGCTCTGACCGTACCCTCCAGCTCTTTCGTTTCTACGGCAGGCGTTGCGCTGTCGTACCATAAGGTTGTCTTGAACGGAGAAAACCGGGTCATGCCGCTCACGCCTTCAGTTTGCATCGCTGCGCGCGTCGAGTGCGTCGCGCAGACCGTCGCCGATGAAGTTGAAGCTTGTCACCGCCAGCGTGATTGCCACGCCCGGTACGATCGCTAGCCACGGGGCACGATCGAGATATTGCTGCGCACCGTTCAGCATATTGCCCCAGCTCGGCAGTGGCGGCTGGATACCGTAGCCGAGGAAACTGACATAGGCTTCGAGCAGGATGGCGCGCGCGACAGTCAGCGTGGCAGCGACGATGATCGGGCCGATGGCGTTCGGCAGGAGTTCGCGAAACATGATCCAGCGGTTGGAAAGGCCGAGCATCCGGGCGGCCAGCACGAAATCCCGTTCGCGCAGAGAGCGCACCTCGGCCTCGACGATCCGGGCGATCTCCATCCAGCTGGTGACTGCGATGATGACGGTGATCATGAACGGGCTCGGCTTGATGAAAGCGGCCAGCGCCAGAAGCAGGAAGATACTGGGAAACGACAGGAATGCATCGACGAACCGCATCAGCGCCGCACCCACACGTCCACCGTAATAGCCGGCGCAGACCCCGATGACGGTGCCGAAGATCGTGCTGAGCAGCATGGCGAAAAAACCGACGAGCAGTGAAATGCGGCCGGCCATGAACAGGCGGGCAGCGAGATCGCGGCCAAGCGGATCAGTTCCGAAGATATGGTAGCCAGTCAGAGGCGGGGCAAAACGGGCGCGCAGGTCGATATAGAGTTCGTTGAACGGCAGCAGATAGGGACCGACGACGCACGCAAGCGTCAGCAGCGTGATCATGATCAGGCCGATCATCGCGAGCCTGTGGCGCGCGAACCGACGGAAGGTGCGGCTTTGCCACCAATGGGATTTGCCGGAGCCGGGTATGGAAGCGATTGCTGACATGATCTTTTTCCTAACTCAGCCGGATGCGTGGATCGACGAAGGCAACGAGGAGATCGGCGATCAGACTGCCGCACAGCACGAGGATCGCGGAAAACATCAGTAGACCCATCACGACCGGGTAGTCGTTGTATCCGAGACTATCCAGAAACAGCCGCCCCATGCCGGGCCATGTGAAGACCGTCTCGGTCACCAGCGCGCCGCCGAGAATGGTCGGAAGCTGCAGTCCCGCCAGGGTGATCATCGGCAGGAGTGCATTGCCAATGACGTGTTTCATCAGCACCCGCCGCTCCGACAGTCCCTTGGCTTTTGCCGTGCGCACGAAATCCTGGTTGATGACGTCAAGCGTTGCGGTGCGCATGTAGCGGCTCCAGACGGCGACGTTGACGAGCGCCAGAACCACGGTCGGCATGATCAGGTGGATGGCATAGTCACTGACCGAGCCGTTGCCGATCGTGTACATGTTGCCCGCTGGCAGCCATCGTAACTTGAGGGAAAACAGATAGATCGCGACAAGTCCGAACCAGAATGTCGGGATCGACAGGGCGACCATGGCACCCACGGTGGCGGAGTAATCGAAGATCGAATAGCGCTTCGTCGCACCCTTGATGCCGACCCAGGTCCCGACCGCGATCGACAACACGGTCGATGAGCCCATTAGCAGCAGGGTCGCAAAGAGATGTCCCGTGATGATGCCGAGTACCGGCTGGCTGTCGCGATAGGAGCGACCCCAGTCACCCTGCAGAAGATGCCAGAGCCAATCGAGATACTGGATCGGCAGCGGCCGGTTCAGCCCCATCTGCTCGGAAATGCGGTCGAGCGTTTCCTTGGTCATCCCAGGGGTGAGCGCGTATTGCGACAACGGCCCTCCGGGCGCAAGATTCAGGACGGCGAAGCCGATCATCGACACCAGAACCAAAAGGATCAGGCTCTGCCATAAACGGCCCAGAAGATAGTGCAGCATCGCGGTCTCTCCGATGATTGCGGGACGCATAGTCCCGGACGTCGAATGCCTCTTCCGCCCCCCTCCAGCAAAGAAAGAGGGCGGATAGAGATCGGCGCTAGGACGCCCAGTACCAGCTGCCCGGGTTCCAGCTGTCGATGCGGACGTTGACGTTGTAGGCTATGCCCTCGGCGCCCTTCTTGTAGCCACGGACCGTGGCGTACTGGAAGACCGGCAGGTATGGCAGATCGGCGCGCATGATCTCCTGGATCTTCAGGTAAATTTTCTTGCGCTCTTCCGGCACAACGGTCTGGCCGCCCTCGGTCAGCAGCTTGTCGACCTCGGGATTGGCGTACTGCCAGGTGTTCTGGCCAGCACCGCCCTTGGCAACAATGGATGTCGACTTGAAATAGTCGGACGTATCGGGATCGGCGCCTGTCAGAAAATCGAGGCCAACGACGACGCTGTCGAACTTTGAATTCGTCCAGTATTCGCCCCACATCACGGCAGGTGGCAGGTTCGAGATCGTCATGTCGATGCCGATATCCTTGAAGGACTGCTGCATGAACTGCTGCACCTGTTCGCGGATATGATTGCCGGCCGTGGTCGAATTCGAGAAGGAAAGCTTGACGCCGCCCTTGGCGCGGATGCCGTCGCTGCCGGGCACCCAGCCTGCATCGTCCAGAAGTTTCTTGGCCTTTTCCGGATCGTATTCATGCTTGGGCAGATCCGGATTGGCATAGAAGGACTGCTGCGGCATATAGCTTTCCGTAGGCGTCGGCAGGCCATAATAAAGCGTGTCGATGATCGTCGTCTTGTCTAGAGCATGATAGAGCGCCTGTCGGACCGCGAGATCCTTGAACTGCGGCCTCTCCATGTTGAAGGTCACGGATTCGACCGTTGAGCCCGGCACGACCAGCACGGTCTTGCCATCCAGCGCCTTGGCTTCTTCATAGTGGTCCGGCGTGATCCACTGCAGGCCCGCGACGTCGATATCGCCGGTCTTGAACTGGGTGTAGAGAACCGTCAGGTCAGGGATGTACTTGTAGATGATCCGCTCGAGATAAGGACCGTCACCGAAATAGCCGGTATTGGCTTCGAGAGTGATGTGATCGCCTGCGATCCGCTCCACCCACTTGAACGGACCGGTGCCGATGGGCGCATGGTTGAACGGGGCGGTATTCTTGTCTTTCTCTGGGCCGAGGATATGCTTGGGCACTATGAATGTGGAGGCGAGGATCGAGGGATAGGGCGCGAACGGCTTCTCCATCTTCCAGGTGATTTCGGTCGGCGAGACGACAGTTAGGTCGCGCACCAGTTCATGGCCGGTCTTGCGCCAACTGAGGAACGCTGGATCGACCATCAGTTCCAATGTGAACTTGACATCTTCGGCAGTAAAAGGCGAACCGTCATGCCATTTGACGTCGTCGCGCAGCTTGACCTTCCACGAGAGGCCATCGGCAGAGATGCCGCCATTTTCGACGCTTGGAACCTCGACGGCCAGCGCCGGAGTGAACTTGCCCTGGGGGTCAATGGCAAAAAGCGGGTCGAACAGGCTGAAATGGATACCTTCGTCGACTTCGATATGCAGCAGGTGCGGATTGAAGACGGTCGGTTCCTGAGAAAAGCCGACGATCATCTGACCTGTCGGCTTTGCCGGCGGCGTCGCGGCAAGGGCTTGGTCTCGACCGAGAAGGCCGGGCATGATCAAGCCGGAAGCACCGGCCAAAGCCATCATGGTGAGCGCCTGGCGGCGCGTCGGATTGAAAACTGCAGGCTTGGTTTCGTCAGGCATAGGCTTTTCCCCTTTGATGTTGCTCAGTCACTGTTCCACTTTGTTTGCACGTCATGTCATCTGCCTTCTTTGCCGGGCAGAATTAGAAACCGCTGATCAGCTCGATCTTCGAACCGTCGGAAAAGCGGGAAAAGCGAAAGTCCCTGGGATCGACCACCGGCGTTCGGCTGGTGACGATGTCAGCCATCAACTTGCCTGCGGCAGGACCGATGCCGAAGCCATGGCCGGAAAAACCGGTCGCGATATGGAAGCCGGGGATTTGATCAACAGCTGAAATCACCGGCACGGCGTCCGGCGTCACATCGATATAACCCGCCCAACGCTGGGCAATCTCTGCCTTTTCGAAGACCGGAAATGCCTTTTTGAGATTGGCAAGCGCCAGATCGGAAAGCTTGTTGGCGGGCTTCGGGTCGAGTACGCGATTGTATTCGAACGGGCTTGCCTCATCCATCGACCAGCGATTGGGGATACGCGCCTCGTCGAGGAAGCGCCCGCCCAGTCGAAATTTCAGCGAGCGCCATTCCTTTCCGAAAGCGGGCATGAAGTCGCGGGCATAACGGAAGGATTTCGGCACGATATCGACGACGTTCTCGTGTCCGGAGGCAATCGTGTAGCCGCCATCCCGCCGCTTGCGCACGGCAAAACCCTGCGACCAGATGGCCTGCTCCGGCCCACCTTCCAGAGGCGTTGTCCGCAGTACCGAATTCATCACCTTCAACTGCGGCAGGTCGATGCCAAAATTTCCGGAAAACAGGCTCGACCAAGCCCCACCGGCGAGCACGACTGCTGAACATGCGATGTGGCCGCGCTCCGTCACAACGCCCGAGATCCTTCCGCCGGACGTTTCGATGCCGCGCACCGCGCATTCCGTCAGGATCGTCGCCCCCTTGTCGCGTGCGGCTTCGGCAATTGCGGGAGCCGCGACTTGCGGTTCGGCACGCCCGTCGGCAGCAGTGTAGAGCGCACCCTTGATGTTCATGTCCGCATTCGGAAACATCGCCCGGAATTCCCCGGCACTCAGCATCCTGGAGTCCAGCTGGTAGCCTTCGAGGTTGCGGTTCCAGCGCTCGTGATCGGCAAACTCCCGATCGCTGGCGCAGGTGAAGAGGATGCCGGCGCGTTTGTAGCCGGTGGCACGACCGGTCCTCTGGTCGAGATTGCTCCATAGCCGCAATGCTTCGGCCATCAGTGGCACTTCGCGCGGATCACGCCGGGAAATACGCACCCAGCCCCAGTTGCGGCTTGACTGCTCATGACCGATCCCACCTTTTTCGCAAAGGGCAACGCGCAGGCCGCGCTCTACAAGTTCAAGCGCTGTGGATGTGCCGATGATACCGCCGCCGATGACGACGACGTCCACTTCGGCAGGCAGGTCGGCATCGCCGTGGACGGGAACGACATAGGGTCCGGGCATTTCAGTAGGATTCCTCGAGCTGACAGTTGATGTTAAATTCGGCGACGCTGGCCTCGTTGGGCAGGTCCAGCAGCATGGCGATGATCCGGGCAAGATCGCGCGGATCGGTCATCGTTTCGGCGGCGCGGTCGCTGATACCGAGCGCCATATCGGTCGCCACGAAACCCGGGCAGACGGCGGTGGCGCGTATGCCGAGATCGAAGCCCGCATGGCGGATGCCGTGGGCAAGGGCAACAGCTCCAAACTTGGAGATCGAATACGAACCGGCACCGGCGGACTTCACGCGCTTGCCGGACAGGGAACCGAGAATGATCACCCTGCCCCGTCCACTTTTGCCGAGAGCCGGCCATGCAGCCCTGGCAAGCCGGCGCGGCGCCTTGACATTGACCGAAAGCATTGCGTCGATATCCGCCTCGTCGGCCTCTATCACCGACTTCGGAATCATGATCCCGGCATTGGCGACGATGGCATCGATGCGGCCGAAACGATCGATGGCGGCATCGACCCAGCTCTGCTCGGCAGTCTCCTCAAATGCATCGTAGGCTTGAACATGAACGCGTTGCGGATCGGCCCAGGAGGGAAGTGCCGGCGTGCGCATGCCAAGCGACAGGCGCCATCCCTGCTCGTGCAGAAAAATCGCCACAGCCGCGCCGATGCCACGATTGGCACCCGATATCAACGCTACACGCTCTGCCATCATGGCATGATCCTCCGAAAACAATGATCAGGACAGGCCGGCGATCCGCCGGTAGGTTCTGCGCAGAATGTCCATCAGCAGTTGCTGGTCGCCCTCCGGCACGAAGTCGAAGAAGTCCCTGGATTGCCGGGTAACGATGGCGCGCACCTCGACCGCCAGCTCTGCGCCCCTTTCGGTGATGTAAAGCTCCTGTGCACGGTTGTCGTCTACCGACGTCTCGCGGGTCAGAAGCCCCTGGCTTTCCATCTGCTCGACAAGGCGGCCCATGGCAGAGCGATCCTTGAGAATGAGTTGGGCGATCACGGACGGGCGAATTCCCGGATGGCTGTCTACCATCAAGAGGGTGGTTATCTTCCCAGTCCCCTTGGCGACATCGTATCCCTCAAGGCGCTCATCCAGATCGCGAGAGACTGCCAGATTGACCGTGCGGATGTAGAAGCTCAGCGTATCCTCAAGCACATCGAGATCGATGTCCTCAAGTGAAACGGGTGGCGTCTTTCTTCGTACCAGCACAGTCGAAAGCCTCAAAAAAACAAAGCGATACCAAGCTGCCCTTTCTGATAAGGGCGGCCATCAAGATCTCGCGACGAGAGAAATAGGAGTAGTCTTCCGAGGATCATGATTTGCCGGATAGTGGATAATTGCAACTATTTTCTGATGAATTCGCCGATATTATATTCACCGTTACATGTCGCCCATTTATTGGGCTGATACGCATACGCATTTGAGGCAAAACGACAAAAACCGCCCAGACACGAGTTCAGGGCGGCTACGCTGTGAAGGTCAGGTTCTAGACTCTCAGGCAGCCGGCTCCCACTCGGCTCCGGGGATCGCCGAGACAAGCTTGCGGGTGTAGTCGTGGCGCGGCGCACGAAAGATCTGCGAGGGTGGCCCGTATTCGACGATTTCACCCCTGTACATGACGGCGACCTCGTCGCACATCAGGCTCGCGACCCTCAGATCATGGGTGATGAAGATCATCGCTACCTTTGTCTCTTTCTGGATTTGCGTCAGTAACTCGAGAATCTGCGCCTGGATCGACACGTCGAGGGCCGATACCGCTTCATCGGCCACCAGCAGCACCGGATCGAACATCAGCGCCCTAGCGATGCCGATCCGCTGACGCTGGCCGCCGGAAAATTCATGCGGGAACCTGTCATAGGCACCCTCGTCCAAGCCGACCAGCCTCAACGTCCGAAGTGCCTTGGCCTTGGCTTCCGAGATGGAAATCCCGTGCGCCACGGGCCCGACGGTCAGGACCCTGCCGATGGTATGACGCGGATTGAGGGAGGCAAACGGATCCTGGAAGATCATCTGGATGTAAGGTCGGAGCGAGCGGAATGCGTCGTTGGACATAGGTGCGATATCGCGACCATCAAACAGGATCTGGCCGCTATCGGACTTCATAAGCTTCAGCAGAACCCGGCCGAGCGAGGACTTTCCGGAACCGGATTCGCCGACGATACCGAGCGTGCGCCCTTTACGGATCGAAAAGCTGACGTCGTTGACGGCCCGCACAGTGCGCCCCTTGGAGAAGAATCCACCGGACGTGTAATAGGTCTTGCTGAGATGGGAGACTTCCAACACGACGGGCGTATCCGCCGCCCCCTGCCGATCCCGAGCGGTCATGCGCGGAACTGCTGCAATTAGGCGTTTTGTGTAGGGATGCTCGGGCGTTTTTAAGACGACATCGGCAGGCCCCTGCTCCACCAGATGCCCCTTCTCCATGACAATCACCCGATCGGCAATCTCTGAGACGACGCCGAAATCGTGGGTGATGAACATCACACTCATGTTCTTTCGACGCTGGATCTTGCGGATCAATTCGAGAATTTGCGCCTGGGTCGTGACATCTAGCGCCGTTGTCGGCTCGTCGGCGATCAAGACATCGGGATCGAGTGCGAGCGCTATGGCGATCATGACCCGCTGGCGCTGGCCGCCAGAAAGACGAAACGGATACTGATGCTGAAGCAGGCCTGGGTCGGGAAGACCAACCTCATCGAGGAGATCGAGAACCTTGGCCGCGCGGCTTTCCGGCGTCCCCACCTTGTGCGCTTCCATCACCTCGGCGATCTGATCGCCGATCGTCATCAGCGGATTGAGGGCGGAAAGCGGATCCTGAAAGATGATCGAGACGGCGCGGCCGCGCAGCGCGCGCAAGGTCTTTTCATCCGCCTGGATCAGATCCTGCCCTTTGAACCAGATGCTTCCATGAGTGACTGTGATGGCGGGTGACAACAGGCCCATTATCGCATTGGCCGTCACCGGCTTGCCCGAGCCGGACTCACCAATGATACAGAGAATTTCTCCCGACCTCAAATCGAAGGAAATGTCGCTCACCGCATGGGCGCGCTCCATGTTCTTTGGAAGACTGACTGTCAGTTGCCTGACGGACAGTGCAACATCTCCGCCTGCTTCCGGTCGCATGGTTGCAGTCTGCATAATGGCGGGCCCTTTCCGATTTCGCGAAGGCTTAAGGTCATGCAAGAACGATGCCGAGTGGTCGTCGTACAGATTTCATCTGAGCCGCGGCGACATCGCCATCGAGGAAAAGGAAATTTCTGGGTCGCAAAACTACTGCGGTCAGGTCGGTGAATAGTGAGGGAAGGTAATGCCGCGTGCGGCCATGAGCCTTAAGGTTGTCGAGAAAGAGAAAAACTTTTAGATCCGCGACTCAATCTAACAGGTCGGTGCGACGCTTGCTGTGGGCGGTCTGTTGATTACCATCGTGACGACTTGCAACTGAACGGGCTCGGCACGAGGACAGGTCCGGTTGGTTTCGGCTGTTCGTTCAAGGCAATGACGCCTCTAATGGGCCTGGGCAAGATGCCGAGAGTATCATTCGCCTTGATGGGATTTGAACCGACGACGACTTCCGCAGACAGCAATTTATAACGGACTTAACATCATGGGGTTTATGAAAAGCTTTTTATATCTCAAACGCTTGCCGTCTTTTCTTGCCGCAGATGCAAGCAGCCAATCGAACTTTCTCCAATGCCTGACTACAGGCGGGCCTTTTTGAACATTTGGCCTAGCCGGCCAACCCATCCACTGCCTTGCGGACCCAGTCGAGGCGTCGGGCCGGGATGAGGCCGTAGTTGTAGAAGTTGATGCCGTCCGCGCCGCCGTCGATTGCCGCGCGGGCGCTGGCTGCAAGGACGCTAGGGGAGGTGACCTCGGGATAAAACACCCGAAGCCCGGCACCGAGATATTTGTCCGGTCCCAGCGTGACGCGCGTGCTCCTCGTCAGGGCCGACACGGCTTCGGCCTCCATGAAATAGCAGCAGAGGATGAGCCCGTCGCAGACCTTGCCGACCGCCGCAAGATCGACGCCCCCGAGCCAGGCGTCCTTCAAGTCGATCAGGAAGATCCGCGTTGCCGGCTCGGCTGCGGCGCGGATCTCGGCCAAAAGGCTGGTCACGGGCTCCGTGCGCCAGCAGAGATAGGCGTGAAGGTCGGGCCAGGCGCGGAAGGCATCGACGCCCTCCCCCGGAAAGCCGGGGATCTGGGCTTCCGGCACCTCGCGCTCGCACATCTCGGCGATGAAGCGCTTCACCGTGTCGCACGCGCGCTTCGCTGCGACCCCGGCCTTTGCCGCGCGTGCCATGCAATGGTCGCAGAAGCAAAGCGAGAGCAGGAAGTCGTCCTCCGGCAGCAGGCCGACGCCGTCCTTCTCGTGATGGTACTCATGCGCGAAACCCATGAAATTCGGGCTTTCGAGTTCCAGCATGTCGGGCTTGTAGGCTTGCGTGATTTCGGCGACCATGGTGACGACATAGTCCCGGGCCGCCGGGCTCGAGGGGCAGAGATTGTAGTAATTGGCATTGCCGAAGGCATTGCGCGTCACATGCTGCGGATGGAGCATTCCGAGCCGGGTGTTGTGCAGGCAGACCGTCCAGCAAGAGACCTTCATGCCGCCCTCTTTGCGCGCCGCAGTCAGAGCGGCCAGCATGTCGCCACGCTCGACGACATTGCGTGCCATCAGCGGGCGGATCTCCTTGCCCGCCCAGGTCTCCTCGCTCGGGCGATAGTAGACCGTTCCGTCCTCGGGAAAATAGGCCTTCTGGTCCGGGCTGCGAGGCTGCAGGAACCGTCCGGCGTGATAGGAGGTGGCGAGGCTGACGGTATTGAGACCGGCGCGGTCGCGCAACTCGGCGGTCGCTTGCGCCAGGCCCTGGTCCTGAATGTCCCAGGGATACGTCCACATGGAAAGATGCATAATTCCGCCTCGTTCTCTGAAATCGTGAAATGCTGCAGGTCGTGCTGCAGGCTCGTGTGCTTGTGTCACATGTCGATCGGCTCTGCGACCTGTATCAGGCAGTCGCCGGCCTGGCTGTCGCAATGCAGGCGGTTCGAGATGACGATGCCGCCTTCTGCGAAATACAACGGCTCCTCCGCCAGATCCAGCCGTTCCAGGTCGTGATACCAGCCCGCGACATCGCCGCAGGAGACGGTCGTGCCAAGCGCCACTGCCGGCTCGAACCAGCCGCGCCGCTCGGCATAGATACCCTGGCTGTGGCGTGACAGGGACAGGAGCTGCAGCGGGCCGGGTCCCGGTAGAGGCGCCATTGACAGGATCGGCATCTCGACAATCCCGAGGGCGAGAAGCAGGCGGTCAATGGCCGAGGCCGTGAAGGCCATGCTCTCCGGTGTCACCGTTCCACCGCCGCCAAACTCGCCGGAAAGCCCGATCGCGCCGGCGCGGCTGGCTGATCCCATCGATGTCGGCGCCGCAGGACCATTGTCGGCAATGAATGCGTAGGAACCGCCCATGGCGGCGAGAAGCGCGGTTGCACGTCGAAAGCGTTCCTCTTCCGCTTGGCGTTCGATCAGCGTGCAGGGCAGATGCGCCATCGAGGTGCCGCCCGAGTGAAGATCGAGAACGACGTCGTGGGACGGAAAGAGCCGCGTCTCCAGAAAATCCGCAAGGCGCGCCGTCGGGGTGCCGAGGGGGTCGCCGGGAAAGGCCCGGTTGAGATTGCCACCATCCAGAGGAGAACAGCGCTTTGCCGCCATGACGGCCGGCAGGTTGGCCATCGGCAGGATGGTCACCGCACCACGGATCTTCGACGGCTCAAGCCGGCGCATCAGGCGCCCGAGCTGGAGCTCCCCCTCATACTCGTCGCCGTGATTGCCCGCCATGAGCAGGATGCTGGGCCCCTCTCCGTTCTTAAGCCGGAGGATCGGAATTCGGATCTGGTAGTATGGCGATCGATCGACCGAATAGGGGATGGCGAGAAAGCCGGTCTGTCGGCCTTCCTGCGAAAAATCGATCGGATTGACGAGGCCACTATGCATTTTATCTCCAGTCTGACAGCGCTTGCCGCGCGGACGCGCCGCAAGCTCGTTAAAGGTCGATCTCAGCCGAGATGCCGATCATGCAGTTTGACGAAGGGATGAAACGCAAACGACATGACTGCGGGAGCCCGCCAGAAGCGGCATGCCTCCGGCCTTCCGAGATCCGTCGATGTCATCCAAAGTGCGTGAGATAGGCATTGGTTACACGATGATCCGGGCCGAGGCCGTAAACGATGGCATGGCGGTCGATGCAGGTGCAGGGATGCGAGATGCCAAACTCGATGACATCGCCAACGGCGACGTCGCTCTGTTCGCGGAGCTGGATGAAAGCGTGCTGGTCGTTCAGCCGCAAGACCGCGCATCCCGCCAGATCGGCGTGGTGCTGCCCGTTTCGATAGAGCGCCAGCGGTTTTGGCAGACCCTGATCGTTGGCGACGTCACGCATGCCCATGCCACAGATCGCAAGTCCCGCTTCGGGACGGGACAACACCTCCGCCCAGATCCTCAGCGCCGGAACGAAGGCCGCCGAGGCCGATTGCACGACCCCTTCCGGAACGTAACCGCCACGGGCATCGAGATCGGCCAACCCACGCTGATAGATGCCGTGATCGTGGAAGAAGATGGCACCGCTGCGAAGCACCAGGCGGCAATGCGAATCGGCAGCCACCGCCGCGCGCAGCCCTGAGATGACCATATCGAAGAAGACAGATCCCCCTGCCGTGAGGATCAGTGGACGCGCGTCGCCGAGGCGGGCGCGAAGCGCGATGAGAAATTCCGATGTGATGTGCAGGAGACTGCGAATGCGCTCTGCCGTTTCCTGCGGATCGGGCGTGGCGGCAGCGCCTTCGTAAGCGGCGATGCCCGTCAGCCTTAGCGTCGGAGTTTCCGACGCCAGAAGAAAGTTCAGGATGTCGAGACCCGCTTGCAGGCTTCGGGCACCGGCCCGGCCGGCGCCGAATTCAATCAACAGGCCGAGGGCCGGCAGGTCGGCGCGCTCGCCCCATGCCTGACGAAGGGCATCGACCGCGTCGCGGGAATCGACGAAGATATGGAGCTCTGCGTCCGGGAAGCCCGAAAGCAGCGCGGCCAGCCGGCGCGCAGCGGCAACCCCGCCGATCTCGTTGGCAAGGATCAGTTTTCGCTGACCGGCCTTCAGGAAAACGCTTGCCTGACGAATATCCGCAACCGTCGTGCCCCAGGCTCCGGCAGACAAAAGCGCTGCGGCGAGCGCGGGTGCCATCGGCGTTTTCGCATGCGGGGCAATCTCGACGCCGTGCTCCTTCACGAGCCCCATCATCGCCTCGATATTGCCGGCGAAGGCGGTTTGGTTGAGCGACATCAGAGGCAGCCCCATCTGGCCGTCATAGGGCTTCCAGTTCTGCGTGCCGATCGCATCGATTGGTAGCGGCGGGCGGCCGGGCGGAAAGCCGCGTATACGGTCATCGATCAGAGGATTGGGCAAGGTATTCAAGCGCACGTCAGACATGGTTCTCTCTCGGTGAAGGCTTCGTCATCTCCAAGCCCCAGCCGGTAGGTGTCGTTGGCAGTGGAAAAGAAGAGCGATCGCTGCTCGTGCAGCGACAGAGGTTCGGCGGCACGCCGGAAGACGTCGTAGACTTCGTCGAACGTGGCATGCAGTCCCGCGACCGGGAAGTCGCTCGCAAACATGCAGCGCGACACGCCGAAGCTCTCGAGGCAGTGATGGATGACCGGTTCCAGGCTGTCGAAGCTCCAGGCATGGTCATAAGCAACGAGGTCGGAGATCTTGAGCCGGATGTTCGGCTCGCTGCCGAGAGACGCCAGGCCCTTCTTCCAGAGCGCCATCCCTTCTTCCGTTCGATCCGCTGGGCTGCCGCCATGGTTCAGGACGAAAAGCGTCTCGGGAAAGGCGCGGACAAGATCAAGTGCCTCATCCATCTGCCAGGGATAGAGCATGAGGTCGAAGACCAGTCCGAGCCGGGCCAGATGCGAGAACCCGGAACGCCATTGCGGATCTGCCATCCGCCCTGCCCGCGGTGCAAAGCTTTTGCCAGGATCCGGATGCCAGCTGACCATGTCCCGGATACCGACGACTCTCGGATTGGCCGCTTCCGCTGCGAGCCTGACGCCTGCGTCCGGATCGTCCAGTCTGACGCGGGCGACATAGCGTTGCGCGATGCTGCCCCCATGATCGAGAGTGTCGAGCCACGCGGTCTCCTCATGGGGATAGTCGTCAGACCAGCCGGCTTCGACATGAACGGTCGCGACCATATTCTGACGCGCTGCATCCGCGGAATAGTCCGCGATGCCGTAGTTTCGCAGCAGCGCGGACATGCTGCCGAACACCACCTTCTGCGCCTCGTCGCGCGCTTTTTCCAGCCAGGGATGGCGCTTGAGCCCCAGGTCCCAGAGATGATGATGCGGATCGATCATCGGGCCGGTGTAGCGCGTCATCGCCGTGCCTCCCGGCCCGAGATCAGGAGCAGCGCAAGGATGAGCGAGCCGAACATGATCGAACGCCAGCCGGCAGAGGCGTTGACGACGGTGATCAGCGCCGTCGTCGTCACCAGCAGGATTGCGCCTGGAATTGTTCCCGCGTAGGTGCCACGGCCGCCGAGTATCGACGTGCCGCCGAGCACAACTGCTGCGATGGAGGTGAGCAGGTAAGAATCGCCGATGCCGACATAGCCCTGCCGGTTCATCCCGAGGAGAAGTATACCGGCGAGCCCGGCGAAAAAGCCGGACAGCGCATAGAGAATGAGGGTGTTGCGTATCATGCTGACGCCCGAGAGGCGGGCAGCCAGCGGATTGGCGCCGAGCGCGAGGAACCGGGCACCGATCGGCATGCGGTGGATCAGCACCAGCACGCTGACCGACACGACGATCCAGAGGAGCACACCAGCCGGAATACCGAGTGGGCGCGCTTGTCCCAGCATGACGACGGCCGGGTTCTGCACCGTCACGGCGCTGCCGCCGGCGACAAGGACCAGGACGCCCTGCAGGAAGGTCGCCATGGCGAGCGTCATGATGATCGGCGGAACCCGGAGAACGGCGGCGCCTGCTCCGTTGAGAAGACCGACGCTGGTTGCAATCACGAGTGCCAGGACGACGCCGACCAAACCCGTCGGGTCCCAGTCTGGCGACAGAAACGGCAGCAGGATTGCCGTGACGGTGATCACGGCGCCGACCGAAAGGTCGATGCCACCCATGAGGATCACCAGCGTCTGGCCGGCGGCTGCTATGCCGATAACTGCTGCCAGTTCCAGCAGGTAGCGCAAATGCCCATAGGCAGCGAAGCCGTGTAGGGTGAGGCCTGCCACGAGCCATACCAGCACAACGAGAACGAAGGTGAGGAGCGGCGGATTGCTAAAGAGCGATTTGAACAATCTCATCGCGCGGCCCTCCACCGTCCGAGAAGCTCCGGAATGGCCACGGCTCCGACGATGATAAGCCCTTGGGCGACATATTGCGCAACGGGAGGAAAGCCGAGGAAAAACATAACGTTGATCATCACCGACAACAGAAGGCTGCCGCAGACCCCTCCCCGCATCGTCCCCCGGCCGCCGAGAAAACCGACACCGCCGAGAACGGCCGCCGCAATCGAGTTGAGCGTGAAGGGTGCGCCGATGATCGGATCGCCTGAACCGGTCTGGGCAGCCACGAACAGTCCTGCAAGCATCGCCAGCAGGCCGGACAGCGCAAAAGCAATGATCTTTACCCGCTCGATCGGCACGCCAGACCGAAAGGCTCCAACCGGATTGTCGCCGGCGGCATATATCCCGAGGCCGAGGGGCGTCGCGAGAAAGATTTTCCAGAACCCGAGGATCAGCAGCAGAAACAGGAAGGCGACCGGCGTGTGACCGGCCAGCGCCGTGGAGAGCCATTCAGGCACGAAGCCACCCGGCCGAGGCAACAGGAGCAGCGCGACGCCGGTGATGATGAAGGAGCCGGCGAGCGTCACGATGATCGCCGGGAGCCGAAGAAGTGCAACGATCGACCCTGTGGCAGCCCCGATGCAAAGGCCGGCGACGGCGACCGCCAAAATGCCGCCGGTGGCACCGAGAAAGCCGCCCATGGTCGTCGCGGCAACTACCGCGCCAAGGCTTACCAGCGGACCGATGGCAAGGGTTATGCCCCCGTTCAACATCAGCAGGGCTTGCGCCATGGTGACCAGCGCCAAGGGAAACCAATTCTGCGTGAACTTGGAGAAGCCCCCGATCGACATGATGCCGGGAAAGAGCACTGCATAGAGCAAGAGGAAGGCTGCGACGACGATGTACAATCCGACAAGGCCGCGATTTCGCTGTCGCTGCACGGCGCCGTAGAGGCTTGACGATGATGTGAGGGTCATGGAATGGCCTCTTCTTGCACGAATTTCGCGTCGCCGCTTTCCTCGACCGCCATTGCGGCGCCGACGATGGCTTCCTCGGTAATGGCATCGCCGTGCAGTTCGACGACGATCCGGCCTTCGCGCAGCACCAAGACGCGGTCGCAGAGATGGACGAGTTCCGGCGTATCCGAACTTGCCACGATCACGAGACGCCCCTCCGCCGCAAAGCGGCGCAGCATCAGATAGATTTCCCGCTTGGTCTCGATGTCAACGCCGCGCGTCGGATCGTTTAGAAGGAGGATGCCCGGATCGAGCGGCAGCCACTTCGCCAGCGCGACCTTTTGTTGATTTCCGCCGGATAGGGCCTGGACCGGCCGGGCCACGTCCCCCTTGATCATGAGCTGACCCGCGAGTTCGCCGATAAGATCGGCTTCTGCGCGCCGGTTGCGCAGGCCACCACGCGCCAGTCGTGCCAGGGAAGGAAGGATGATATTCGAGGCGATCGAATGCTGTAAAACAAGCCCTTCATGCTTCCGGTCGGCTGGAACGTAGACGATGCCAGCCGCATTGGCTGATGCGACATCGTTCGGGAGGCCGGATCGGCCGTCGATCTCTGCCTCTTTCGCTTTCGCGGGAATGGCACCGTACAGACCGAGCAGAAGATCTTCCTGCCCCTGCCCGACAAGACCGCCGATCCCGAGGATTTCACCGGCGCGCGCTGAAATGTTGGCGTCGCGCACCACGCCTGCCGAAAAGCCTTCAGCCCGAACCCGCACCGCACCCGACACCGCCGCCGGCCGAGGTGGAAAGAGCGCGCCAGTCTCGCGGCCGACCATCAGCCGTACCAGGCCTTCTCCATCGATGCCGGAAAGCGCCCTGTCGGCGGTAATGCCGCCGTCCTTCAGCACCGTGACATGGGAGCAGAGGGCACGCACCTCGTTCAACCGATGGGAAATATAAAGAACTGCCACACCGCGGTCCCGCAGCGTGAAGACCAGGTTGGCAAGCACGCCTGCCTCGTGGGCCGACAAGGATGATGTCGGCTCGTCGAGGATCAGCACGCGGGGCTTGGCAAACAGCGCCTTGGCGATCTCCACCATCTGGCGCCGCCCGAGCGACAGGTCCGAGACCGGCATGTCGAGGGGTTCGGTTATTCCGACGAGATCGCAGACATCCCGCACGCCGCGGGCAAGAGCGCGGTAGTCGATCAGGCCAAATCGCCGCGGATAGGCGCCGAGCCCGATATTTTCGGCGATCGACAACTGACTAGCAAGGCTGAGTCCTGCTGCACGACACCGATGCCAGCAGTTCTCGCCAAAGATGGCGAAAGCCGTGCAACGGCCTTCCCATCAATCGCGATGGTGCCCTGATCCGGCGCCAGCGCGCCGGACAGGAGATTGATAAGCGTGGACTTCCCGGCACCATTCTCGCCCAGCAGGGCATGGACCCGGCCCGGCATAAGGGCTATGTCGACGCCCTTCAGAACAGGATTGCCGAAAAACCCCTTGAAAACTCCGCGCGCCTCCAGCACCGACTGTCCAGCGGTCACGATGCTCTCTCCTGCCGGCTCACCAGGTCCAACATGGCTTCCACTCACTGTGCAAGAAGCTTGTCGAATAGCGCCTTGTCGTAGTTCGAATAGATATATCCGTCGGCGGGGAAGTCCTTGGCGCGGGCGAGATAGCTGTCCAAGGTTCCGTTGTCGATTACCGGCAACGGAACCTTGATGAAGGCCGGAACGGTCTTTCCCTGGAGGGCCTGCACCGCCGTGTAGACCGAGAGAGCGCCCAGCCAGTTCGGCTGCATGGTGGCCCAACCCTTCAGACCCTTTTCCTTCCAGAGCTCAAGAAACTGGCGTGCATTCTCGCCCGTGATGGGAACCTGATCGCGACCTTGACGATCGAAGGCGAGAACGGAGCCGGCCGACAAGGCGCCGCCGAGAGACAATATCCCGTCGATCTCCTGATTGGCAAAGAGCAGGCTGGTCATGGCTTCCTGGGCCGGTGCGACATTGTATTCGGTGTTCGTCTCGGTGATGACCTCGATGCCTTTGTTTGCGTCGAGAACCGGCTGCGCGCCCTTGCGGCGATCGTCGGAGACCGAGATACCTGCCGGACCGTTCATGACGATGATCTTGCCCTTGCCGCCAAGCTGGCCGACCAGCCATTTCGCGGCAGAAGCGCCCCATTCGTTGGAATCCGTGTTGATCTTTGCCGTCACCTTGTCCGTGTTGACGAGGCTGTCGAAATTCACCACGGCGATGCCCTTGTCGCAGGCATCAGAGATGACGCGGTCGAGCGCATTGGACGAGCCGGCAATGACCACGATCGCATCCACGTTGGCATCAATCATCGACTGGATCTGCTGGATCTGGGTCTGCGCATTCCCCTGGGCGTCCGTTATCATCAAATTCTTGACGAGGCCTGCCTTCTTGAGTTCGTCCGCCTCCGAGGAGATGGTGCCCTCCGTCTGTTTCATCCAGGTCGGCACCGAGTAGATATTCGCCCAACCGATGGTGTAGGGGGCCTTTCGGTCGCCCTTGACGCAGCCCGACGCGGCCGATGCGCCGCTTGAAGACGCAGCGACAAGAATGGTCGCGGTTGCCGCTGCTACAAGAAGGCGGCGCAGTGTCGTGTGGGATTTGGTGGTAAGGTCGTTCATGTCGTTCCCCTTTTTTGAGGCGGTACCGCATGGGTGAAACCACGCGCTTGCCGCCTATGGTAACGTTATCATCGAGATTTCATCTGTCAATGATAACGTTACCATAATATGGTGGATTATGGGTTGCGTATTGAACGACGGTCTTGCTGGAGGCTGAGGTCTGGCGGTTGCCTGACAGCGAACCCCGGACTAGAGATCGGCACTGGCATACGGTAGGGAACTGCATGGCGATTGAGCGCGAAGAAAACAATGCCACCTTCGTTTACGACGAGGTCGTGCGCGTCACCGGCGCCGCGTCACCGAAACCTGCCCAGTTCGCTGTCGAGGGAAAGGCTGCGCCGGGGCGTGCATCTATCGGCGACGTCGCGCGGCTGGCCGAGGTCGCGCCTATCACGGTTTCGAGGGCTCTGCGAAATCCCGAGATGGTCAGCCCCGACAAGCGCCTAAGGATCCAGCGCGCCGTCGAGGAAACCGGCTACAGTGTCAATCCCCATGCGAGCGCCCTCAAAAGCGGACGATCGAATGTCGTGCTGGCATTCGCTTCAAATCTAATGAGCGAACAGTTCTCGCTTGCGTTGCGGTCCTGCGCCACAGTTCTCGAAGATGCAGGCTACCTCTTTCTTGTCGGCCAGACTTCATACTCCTATGAACGCGAGACGGCAGCCATCCGCTCTCTGCACGCCATGAAACCTGCCGCGGTGATGTTTACCGGTGTTATTGAGCTCGAAACCAATCGCGAACTCCTTCGCGGCCTCGGCATCCCCATCATGGAAACCTGGGCACTGCCGCGCGATCCGATCGACATGCTGGTCGGGTTCTCCAATACGGAGGCCGGAAGAATGGCTGCGGATATATTGTATCGAAGGGGATATCGCACCGTGTCCTATGTCGGCCGGCGCGGCGGACGCGGCGCCCTGCGGCTGAAGGGCTTCGAGGAAGGTTGTCGTGCGCTCGGCATGACGCTTCTAGGACAACATCTGATAGACGACGTCAACGGTCTCTCCGACGGCCGCCGCTGCCTGGCGGTCGCCATATCCCACGCGGAAAGACCAGAGGCGCTCTTCTGCAGCAACGACGTTTTAGCGCTTGGCTGCATGATGGAGGCTCGCCGCCTGAACATCCGCGTGCCCAACGACCTTGGCATCCTCGGATTTGGTGAAAGCGACATCGCCGCCGAAATTCCCCCAGGTCTCACGACGATCGGTATTGACAGTGCCATGCTGGGCCGAGAAGCGGGTGAAATGTTGATTGCGAGTCTCTCGGGGAATCCCCCCGAAGGTAAATTAAAACGTCTGGACCTGCTTGTGAGCGATCGCGGCAGTGTTTGATCGATGCCTCAACAATATTGCCCAGATCACTTTGGACGGTCCCCATGATTGTCGCTCGACAAGTTTCGTAGTGTTGCTGCAGCCCTTGATAGCCATCGAACCGTCCGCTTACTCGGAAAAACGGAAATAATCTTCGCGTTCAACACGTCCGGCTCGCACCGTCGCCTTGACAGAATTCGAACCATCGGCCCGGCCGTAGAAGCCTGGCAAAAAACGGATTTCAAAAGATGTGCTTCGAGTTGATGTTTGCTGGGCTCAAAAGATCTCTTTCCATTCACCACAAACCACCGAACAAGACTGCGAACCAGCTCGCGACTGTGCCCGGTTTTCCGAACGATTTCTTCATGACAGACCATCGACGGCGGGGCCACGAGTAACAGCTTTCGCTTCTTACGGTCGTCGTAGCGCCCTCAAAACTCCTGCCATTCATTATGGGCTACCAAGACGGCCGAACCTTGCGCCCTAGATTCGGCACGTTGCACTTTTTCCGTTGGATACCCCACGGCCCTTCCTGGCGTTGCCATCGCGCGCGCAGCAGCCTGAAGAGCTCCTGACTGCGCTGATATAGAAGCTTCCAATTTAAAGCGTGAAACCAGCTGGCGAAGCTTAGCCGCTTCCAGGGCGAGGCTGCTTGAAGCAGCAGTCGACTGCTCTACCATTGCGGCATTTTGCTGTGTCGTCTGGTCCATTGAATTGACAGCGGTATTAACCTCCGCAAGCCCTGTTGCTTGCTCCTTTGCGGAGGTGGCAATAGCATCCATATGTAGATTGATTTCCGCGATCTGCTCACCAATGGTCTTAAGCGACAACCCTGTATCATGGACCAGTTTTACACCGCCTTCTACCTCGGAAGTCGATTTCTGGATCAGACCCTTGATCTCTTTGGCAGCTTGAGCAGAGCGTTGCGCGAGTTCGCGAACTTCCTGGGCGACGACGGCAAAACCCTTCCCCGCATCTCCCGCACGAGCAGCCTCGACCCCAGCGTTCAGGGCCAGCAAGTTTGTCTGGAAGGCAATTTCGTCGATGACACCAATGATGCTGGAAATCTGCTGTGCCGATGCTTCGATCCGGCGCATGGCGTCTTCGGCATGGGATACAACCTGCACTGATTTTGCAGCGCTGCGGTTAGCCTCTGTCGCCACGACGCGTGCCTCGCTGGTCCGTTTATTGGAGTTTGACACGTTGACGGTGATCTGGTCGAGAGCCGCAGCTGTCTCCTCCAGAGACGCCGCCTGCTGTTCAGTGCGCTTAGAAAGATCGTTAGCCCCCGATGAGATCTCTCGCGTGCCATCGTCGATGACTGCAATGCCAATCGATATAGCGCTTAACACGTCGCCTAATTGTTTGACCGAACTGTTGAAGTCCTGGCGAAGGGTTTCGAAATCGGGAGAAAACGGATCTTCGAGCTGAAACGCAAGATCGCCCTCGGCGAGCCGCTTCAACCCCACCGCAAGACCCGCTGTCGCCAAACGAAGTCGCTGCGCTGCTTCCTCGTCGGCCTGCTGCCGCGCCGCGACCCGGTCTTCCTCTGCCTGTGCTCTCGCAGTTTGCGCATCCTGGTCAAGCTGCTTGCTGGCGATGGCTGCCTGTCGGAAGACCTCGACGGCCGATCCCATGGCACCAATTTCGTCTGAACGGCCGACCGCCGAACAGATAACATCTGTATTGCCAGCGGCCAATGCCCGCATGTCGTCAGACAATACGAGGATCGGTTTCGTCACGGTCTTGCGGGTCAACCAATATAGGCTGAATGAAAACAACGCAATTGTGCCAAGCAGGGCCTGCAAAAATCTATCGACGAATGCCTGGGTATCGGCGCTGCTTTTTGCGGTCGCTTCGGAAACGGCGCTTATCTGGTCGCCCGCATCTTCCATCGCCGTTTCAAGGGCCGAAAACTGCTTCATGAAATCTGGAAGCGACTTCATCGCTGACGGTTCGTCTTTGCCCGCAAGGCCGACCATAGCGGTAGCGCTATCTATGTACTTCAGAAGCGGCGGTTCGACCTTTGCAAGCGTGGCTTGCGTTGTCTGGTCAGTCGCCAGTAACTTGTTGGCGGAGATCGTGTCCCGAAATGATTTTTCATGCTCCTGCAGGTCCGACCTAACCTCATCGAGGTTTATGTGGGCTGCCGGATCGGCAGCGAGCAGCGATGCTAGCACATCAGCGCGTAACGCATCGTGCATCATGTCTGCCTGCATGTGGTTCCGCAGGACTTCCGCGGAATGGGCGACTTCAGCATTGTTGGAAACAAGTGTCTTCGTTGACCAGATGCCAACACCTGTCGCGCCGCCGGCCAACGAGAATATCGCCACGCTCGCGATAATGATCTTTGTCTGAATTGATGTCATCTTGGCCCCCACCGTCGCTATAATGGGCACTTTATCGGAACATGCTTAAAAACTATAAAATGTCTGCTGCGGGTTTGAGCGTGAAAAGGTTGGCCAGTTCAGCTAGCTGAGCGTTAGCGGAAACTTATTGTTTTTTTCTGATGCTATTTCTGCGTGTATCCAGATAGGCTCACCGAGGTGAAACCGATGCTGCCCTTCGATGACATCTTGGAAACCTTCCAGCAAGGCATCACTCTCGACTCCGATCTCCAACTAGCATTTTTTAATGACGCGCGCGTCAAAGATTTTGGCGGGGCACGGAGGTGCCATCCATAAAGGAATGGTAGCAGATGCTTTGCTGGTACCCAGCGACCCCTGGGTAAAAGGTGATGTTCTCATAGGATGGTGGACACAGCTGTTGTCGGCGGCGCGGCGGCCGTCCCAATTCGTGCTTTCGAATGGGGAACACGGGCAGCCCCCTCACTGACCTAAATATCAGCAAATCTTTTCAGGCTGATTAAATCAAACTTCACTCATGTAGTTCAGCATCATACAGCGCTGCCGCACGTAATACGCATCCTCACTAGAACCCATTTGCCCATTCTCTGCGCCCAATTGACATTATGCGCCACGGCTGGCTTTCGAGCTTTCGCCAAGCATCGCAGCAGTGAGCGACAATGTCGTCGTATGATTTAAAGATACGGTTCGACAGCCAGTTCTCGCGCATGAAGAGCCAGAGGTTCTCAACCGGGTTAAGCTCGGGCGACTTCGGCGGCAATGGCAAAATCGAGATGTTGGCAGGCACGACAAGGTTGTTGGACATGTGCCATCCCGCCTGGTCCATGATGAGGACGGCATGCGCGTCATCGGCCACATGACGGGATATTTCTGCCAGGTGCTGGGTCATGGCGTGGGTATCACACCAGGGCATGACCAACGCCGCCGCCTTGCCGAGCTTGGGGCAAATGGCACCGAAGATATAGGCAGAGCGGGTTCGCTGGTCATGCGGGGCTGACGGCCGCGTTCCTCGCTTTGCCCATCGGCGGGTGATTTTGTTCTTCTGACCGATCCGGGCCTCGTCCTGGTACCAAAGTTCTATGCGTTTTCCTTGAGCGGGCCCGGCTGCAATTTCTGCCACTGCGGCGGGGAAACTTTTTTAAAATCCTCAATGGCTTGAGGGTCCTGCGCATGATGTTTCGGGCGGGCAGTCAGCTTGCGATAACCCATGGCGCGCACCTCCCGGCTTAGCGTCTGCTCGCTCACCGACACACGAAACTCCTCCCAAAGCCACTGGGCCAGATCGCACAGACGCCAGCGGACGACACCATCAAGATAAGGCGTCGGCCCCCGTTCAATAGCCTTCGCCAAGGCCGCCCGCTGAGCATCGTTCAACAGTGATTTTGGGCCCGGAGCCTTGCCATCGATCAGTCCTGCAGGACCACGTTCGTTGAAACGCAGGACCCAGTCACGCACGATCTGGAGCGTGACGTTGCCCAGACGTGCAGCATCCGAGCGCGAGCCTCCATCATAGATCGCGGCGAGCGCCAAAAGACGGCGCGCCTGAGCTGCATGCTTGCTCTGACGGGCCAGACGCCGAAGGCCTTCAGCATCAAAATCTGCCCTCAGTGAAATTCCTGTTCGCATCCGAAACCTCCGCTTTGCACAAGAGATTCAGATTCACCACGCTTTGGGAAGCCCAAAGAGTCGGCTTCAGAAAGACGCCGTATAATTCGGCTCAAGTTAAAATCAATATGTTTACCAACATATGATAGTGATCTTAAGGAGTTCTGCAGTAGAGCCATCTATAGATCGGGAAAGCCGTAATGCGTCTGGTTGGAATGTTGAATCCTTTTTCCCTGGCGGGCTCGGACATAGCTTCACCAGAACAGGTGGAAGCTACGCTTCGCGAACTTTACAGTAGCAAGCCCCATGTGATGGCAACTCTGGGCATCGTTCTTGCGAGCCAAAGCGCGGCTTGGTCCGGGACGGGCTGGGCGGGCCTTGTAGCAACGGTTGTCTCCGTGACGTGCCTCATTCTCCGAATCGTTCTTGAGTATCTTTACGTCCGGCACGCCGCCGTCCCTGTTCGCGATCAATGGGTTCTCCTTTTCGTTTTAGGATCGCTGCTTTCGGGACTTGGATGGGGTATTTGTGGCGCGGTGCTCCTTTATGAAGCATCAGCAACCACTCAGACGATCACTGTCGGCGTAGCCTGCGCGATCGTTCAGGGTGCGGCTGGGAGGGCATTCATGATGCCGGGAACGGCTTTTATCAATATCGCTCTTGTTCTAGGACTGATGGGTAGTGCTGCGTCTTTGGATGGCAACTACGTATTCATTCCCGCGTGTCTTCTATACTACGGCTTCCTATCCTCATTTATCGTCCAGATGGTGAAGAACCGGATGCAGCAACTGCGTGCCGAGGACATGAGTGAGCGATTGCTTAAAGAGCTCATCATCAAGAACGACCTGCTCCGCGTGGCGAACGACAAACTAGCAGAAACAGCTTTCGAAGACGCGCTTACCGGACTACCGAACAGGCGCAAATTTGATGCAGCTTTTGATGAGGCACTCAGGAACGCTCACGGGCGGCAGACGTCAATCTCCTTGATGATGATTGATGTCGATCACTTCAAGCTCTTCAACGACACGTACGGACATCAGGCAGGTGACCGCTGCTTGCAGGCGCTATCGAAAGCTCTCAACGACGTCATATCGGCTAGCGGCCTCCTGGCTCGATATGGCGGGGAGGAATTTGTGGCGATTTTGCCCGACCACGATCAGTCCAATGCATTTCGCGTTGCAGAACACGCACGCCAGGCGGTCCAACTCACGCAAATATTCGACGTCGAAAAATCTCCGCCGTCACAGTCCGTTAGCATTGGCCTTGTCTCGTGCATGGTAATTAACGGTGTATCGCGCGAATCGATTCTCGCGGCCGCCGACGCAGCGCTCTATGACGCCAAACAGCAAGGTAGAAACCGGGTGTGTCTGAACCAAAATTTGGGAGCCGCAAGTGCCAACGCAGCATGAAACGAGCTTTGCTAAGAGTCGATGTTGCGTCTATGCGGTGGCTGTCACCCAGCGGACGGATTTCGGGCGCGCGCTTGCCAGCATTCGTTTGAGGCTGGAGCAGCCGATGGCGATTTCCGTCTGTTGAGCGGCGAACGAACGTGTCCACCGCGTTAGTTCAAGCTTCTTCTGACCCGGTCTGATGCCAGTCCGATCCGCCACTGATAAGGCGGCGGCGTGCCATTTACGGCGAAATCGCCGACGATTCTATATTTGTAAATGCGGGGGTTATGAGATGCCAGCGTGCGGGCGTTGCGCCAATGACGGTCGAGCCCGGCCGAAATCCGCGCGGCGGACGCGCCAAGCGCGTCGAAAGCAATCGTTGCAGCTTCGAGAACGAGATTGCTTATGACGGTGACAGCCTGTGACGTTTCCAGCTCGGCAATCGCATTGGCCTGCTCCTCGGCCTCAGGATTGCCGGAAAAATGCGCCTGGCAGGCGCTCTCAACGGCAGCAGCAACCTGCTGCACGATAGCGCTTGCGGCATAGTCGCAGCCGTTGAGACACGAGTTCCACCCAGCTGAGCCATCAAGGCCGAAACAGCATTTGGCATCTCAAGTTCCATAAATCAGCGTTATCCCACCTGCAGAAAGAATGGGGGACGATTCTGACCCATACAGATGTGGGATATTTGACAAACTTTGCCAAAATCGAATATGATCCCTTCAAATGGAGTTTTCCGATGGCGACAATGAACGTATCTCTTCCAGACCCGATGAAGGATTGGGTGGAGGCGCAGGCAAGGACTGGGCGATATTCCAACGCTAGCGACTACGTACGCGACCTGATCAGACGCGACCAGACACGAAACGACAAGATTGTCGCCATGCAAAGTTTCGTCGAGGCCGGGCTCCAAAGTGGCGTTGGCATTCGATCAAAGGATGAACTCTTCGCTGAGGCGATGGCTCGTGCCAGCGAGTCATGAGTTTTAAACTTTCTGTCGAGGCGGAAGACGACATCATTACGATCGCCGAGCAGGGTGCCCGTATGTTTGGAGTAGATCAGGCAAAACGCTACCACGATGAACTTTTCGCATTATTTGATCTGATAGCTGCTAACCCACGCATCGCACGCGAACGGAATGAGATCGAACCGCCCGTCAGAATTCATCCCTTCAAAGCACACCTCATCGTCTATCGGGTTGAAGACGACGAGAAAATTTTCGTAGTGCGAATTCGCCACGGGCATGAAGATTGGGCAAGTATTTCAATGTAGCGCCGCGGATGGAGCTGTGGGGTTTGGTGTGCCTTGGGTTCGAATTGGTTCAAGGCGAGGTATTGCGCTCGCACATCTTTACGTGCGCCGCCACCTTTCCAGGCGCCATGGTTGTTCCGGTTGAGCCGAGCCTTCGCGGCGAAGGCGATACCTCTGTAGCTTAGGCTGATATCGAACCAGTAGAAATGCCTGTCGAGAGCGGCTATATGTGGTGAAAGAGCGATGTAGTGGGACGGAAATGACCGTTGTTGCAGAAAGTTTTGGCGGACGTGTTGTTTCTCCCGGTCGGTTTCCGGAGTTGGGAACGCTGCTTGCTCGTATCAAGGCAGAATACAGCCCGATCGATGTCGTCCTCTATGGCAGCCGCGCCCGCGGGGAAGCGACTAGCCAGAGCGATTGGGACCTAAAAGTGATCGTTTCCGACGAAGCGCCGGAACGCTTTTTTTCGCCCATGTCTGGTTGGCGCATTCAGGAAGGCTCGGGCGTTTACGCAGATGTCTCCTGCATCAGGCTTTCAGAATTCCACGCTGACCTGGCCGTTGCGAACTCCGCATCCAGCCATATCGTCGTAGACGGCGTCGTTCTTGATGTCGGCTGATCTCCACATCGCAAATTGTCTTCGGCTGGCGCATGAAGATTTAGTTGCAGCTCAGGCCCTTTCAGCAATAGACAACAGAAACGACGTCTACCATCTACAGCAAGCTGCCGAGAAAATCCTTCTGGCGCTCCTCAACTCGGAAAATATCAAGGCTGAGCGTAGAGACTCGCATCGGCTTGACGTCCTAAGAGATCTCCTGCCCAACGAGAATGCGTTGAAGGCAAGAATGTCTCCGATCACCTTCCTCACTGTCTACGCTACGACCTACCGTTACCCAAAGGATGCCGGTCGCTTGCCTCAAAGAGGTGAAAAGGATGAAATTGAAGCTGCCGCGAAGATGCTGCAAGTGATTTTGGCGGACGCCGCTGCCCACTTCGGCGTGGAATTGACCGACTCCGACCGCGTGCCTGCGCAACGAACTATCCCGCCGAGGATTTAGGCCTGCTGCTGATCAAACCGGTAGAAGGCAAAGGACCAGACGAGGGAGGGAGAAATCATTTTTGTATGGTTTTCAGGGTAAAAGGCTGCGGCTAGATCGCGGGTCGTTCGTTCCTATGCCTTCAAGACCGCTGATCGCCTTCGCAGAGCAGCGTGCGGCCTGTCCCCTCTCCAGTAGCATTGTCCTCGACAAGGCGGAAGCTCAGCGGAAACCTGAAATTCAGCCGGAGCGCATTCGAGATGACCTGTTGCTGGAAACGGTGGCGCTTGTAGCTGAAAGCAAAACTCTTCACACCGCCGTCTCTATGCCAAATTCACACATACCGCCTTTATGTGACAGCACCCCAGAAGGTAATGACAAGCCGTTCACATATGGCTTGGTCAGTCAGGCGTTGAGCTGAGCAAATTTGGATGTCTTCGCCATCTCTTTCCGGTGAAGGTGCCGCGCAGCAGTGAAGCGCAAGAAATCGTCTGTCCGGCGCTCAGCTGTCGGCATAGCCGACAATGCCTTTGATCTCGGTAAACTCATGAATGCCGAATTTGCCGTATTCGCGGCCGTTGCCCGATTGCTTGTAGCCGCCGAAGGGCGCCGCACCGTCCCAGGCAGAGCTGTTGATGCGCACGATGCCGGTCCGAAGCTTTCGCGACAGGGCTCTTGCCTCAGCGGCGTCTCCCTGGATGTAGGAAGCGAGGCCGTAGGGTGTGTCGTTGGCAATGGCGACAGCCTCGTCTTCCGTGCCGTAGCCGATCATGACGAGGACCGGGCCGAAGATCTCTTCCTGTGCGATGGTCATGTCGTTGCTCACATGCGCAAAGACGGTCGGCTTTACGTAATAACCGACATTGAGATGTGCCGGCCTGTCGCATCCACCAGTGACAAGCGTGGCGCCTTCCTCGATACCCTTACGGATCAAACCCTGGATCTTGTCGAACTGCAACTGGCTGACAACGGGACCCATGGTGGTCGCGGGATGTCCGGGCGCACCGACGACAATCGATTCTGCTGCCGCCCGCGTTACGGCGATCGCATCGTCCATGCGCTCCATCGGCACCAGCAGCCGTGTCGGCGCATTGCAGGACTGACCGGAATTGTCGAAACAGCGACGCACGCCCGCCGCAACGGCCGTGTGGAGATCGGCGCTTCTGAGTACGATGTTGGGCGACTTGCCACCCAGCTCCTGATGGACACGCTTGACGGTGGGCGCCGCCGCCTGTGCAACGGTTATGCCAGCCCGCGTCGATCCGGTGAACGAGACCATATCGATATCGGAGTGGCTCGCAAGCACTGCGCCGACTGTCGGGCCATCGCCTTGGACAAGATTGAATACGCCCTCGGGGACGCCCGCTTCGTGCATGATTTCCGCAAAAATGATGGCGTTGAGCGGTGCGATTTCCGAGGGCTTCAGAACCATTGTGCAGCCGGTCGCAAGCGCCGGTGCCACCTTGGAGGCGATCTGGTTGATCGGCCAGTTCCAGGGCGTGATCATCGCGACGACGCCGATCGGCTCGTGAACGATGCGTGTGCTTCCCTGCATATACTCGAATGCGAAGGCATCGAGTGCGTGCAGCGTTTCCTTGAAATGGGCGGCTCCGATGCTGGCCTGGGAATTGCGCGCGAGGTCGGTCGGTGCGCCCATCTCTCTAGCTATGATGTCGCCGATCTCGTCATTGCGGCGCTTCAGAATGTCGAGAATGCGTTCCAGCAGCGCAAGGCGCTCCTCCTTCGACGATTGCGAGAAGGATGGAAAAGCAGCTTTTGCAGCAGCAATCGCTGTTTCGGCGTCCGCGGCCGTTCCCATTGCAATGGACGCGAATGGCTGTTCGGTTGCCGGATCGATGACGTCCATTTTGACCCCGCCAAGCGGATCGACCCACGCCCCGCCGATATAGAATTTGTCCGAGTTTCTCATCATTTAATCCAGCGTCCAAGCGCTTCCAGAAGGATCTGCCGTCGGTGCAGTTTAGACAGGATCGGCACAAAGTCCTGCCTAAAATCGGGGTTGTTCAGTGGAAATGCCGAACTGCATATCCAGTCTCACTCTGCATTGTGAATGAAATTTGCGATCCGTTCGGCAATCATGATCGTCGGTATATTGGTATTGGCACAGGGGATCGACGGCATCAGCGAGGCGTCGCATATGCGCAGCCCCTCGACCCCGTAAACCCGGCCTGTGGGAGAGGCGACAGCCATCGCATCGTCTTTTGCGCCCATGCGGCAGGTGCCGGACGGATGCCAGGTTCCCCCGGCGTGCCGTCGAATGAATTCGGTGAGAGTGTCGTCGTCACCGAGCAACGCGTCGATAGTGGCTCCGCGCGTGATGGCCGAATGCACCAAGGCGGGACGAAGAGGTCCGGCAAGATCGAGCAGGGCGGATAGTATCCCGCGCTGGAGCCCGTTCCACGCACCAGGGACAGCGACCTTTGCAACGCGCGGAGAGTAGCTGGAGGGAAAAACGGTGCCGCTGTAGCCATCCATGTTCCGATCTGAAAGCGCTTGCGCACCCATGCGCAGCGCCAGCTTCAGCCGCTCGAGATCCCGTTCGTCGCTCAGCATTCGAAAATCGACATCGGGCTCGATGCGGGGATCGGCGGAGGAAAGCCGGAGTTCACCGCGCGAAAAGGATTTGTTCACCCAGAAGAACAGCGTGCCCAACCGCAATCCGACGGAATGCCAGCCGGACCTCGACAAGATGGCGGCATGCATATCGCCTTGAGGGCTGCCGGGAACGCCGGACGAAAAGCGCCAGATAGCCTGCTCATGATGTTCGGCACGATCGCGGACGCGCATTGCCGGAGGCAGATAGGCGGAGACCGCGATCGACGGATGTTCCATGAGATTCTTGCCTACTCCGGCGCGCGCCGCGACAACCGGAATTCCGAGCGCCGCCAGGTCCTTGCCGGGTCCTACCCCCGAGCGCAACAGCAACGCCGGGGAGTGGATCGCACCTGATGAAACGATGACCTCGTGAGCGCGGATCATCTTGGAAACGGCACCGCTAATCTGCGCGCCGATAGCCTTCACCCCATCGAAGACAAGTCGCTCGACCGTGCTGTCGGTGATGATCCTGAGATTGGGTCTGGCGCGGACATCGTGCGTCAGAAAGGCGATTGATGTCGGAAGGCGTTCGCCGGCGTCGCTGACTGCAATGGCACCTCGAAAAACACCGTCCTCCCATGGGCCGTTCTGGTCGTCGCGGATCGGATATCCTTGCCTCGCCAGCGTTTTCATGACGCGATCGACGAAGGGAGAAATCGCCCGATCGCTGATCCGTCGGATCGTCAGGGGGCCGTCCTTGCCGTGCAGCGGCCCGTCAAAATCGCGGTCGGCTTCGATCTTGCGGAAAAAGGGCAGGCAGTTTTCCCAACTCCAGCCGCTGGCGCCTAAGGCTTCCCACTCCGCGTAATCCGACGGTGCACCGCGATTGGCCATCAGCGCGTTGATGGCCGATCCGCCGCCGAGGATTCGACCCTGCTCGTATCGCCGCCTTTGGCGCGGATTGCTGTTCGAGTTGGTGATGCCCATGAAGGCGCTCAGGGAGTGCCAGATATTGCTCGTGTCGAGATAGGCACGCCCCGGATAGCGGCTGCGGACATCGTCAGGAATGTGCCCCGCTTCGATGTTTCGGCCAGCTTCGACAAGCACGACCACGCGTTTCGGATCTTCGGACAGCCGCGCGGCCAGAACACAGCCGGCCGAGCCGCCTCCAAGGATCAGATGGTCAGCAATCATACCGCATTTCCCCGCCGGCGCTCGGCGTTGCGGGCGCTGATGGCGACCATGATGACCAGAATGATGGATATCGTTGTCAGCAGCGAACTGATCGCTGCGATGGTCGGATCGATCTCGTCGCGCAGCGCAGTGAACATGCGCTTTGTCAACGTCTGGTTCTCGCCCCCGGAGATGAACAGTGCCACCACAGTTTCGTCCATGGCCGAGATGAAGGCGAACAATAGCCCTGAGATCACGCTTGGTCGTATCTGCGGCAATGTCACGATGAAGAACGTCCGCAGCCGGTTCATGCCCAGACTGCGCGATACCATTTCTTGCGTGGGGTCGAACTTCCGCAATCCAACCAGAACGGATGTGATGACGTAGGGCAGGCCGAGCATGACATTGGCGAGGATAAGGCCAGTCATGGTCGCGAGAAGGCCGACCTGCGCGTACACAAGGAACACACCAACGGCTGTGATGACGATCGGGACGATTAGCGGCAGAAGCAGCACCATTTGCAGGCTGCGCACCAGTCTGGACGATGTCATGTTCAGCGCATAGGCTGCCGCTGTCCCAAGAACAGTTGCGAGGATCGCACTCGACACGGAGACGATGAGGCTGACGCGGGTCGCCTGCATCCACTGGGCGCTGCCGAGGAATGCATCGTACCAGCGCAGCGACCACGACGGCGGCGGAAACGAAAGAAACCTTGCGCCAGAAAAAGACATGGGAATGATGATGATGATCGGAATGATCAGCCATGCAAGGACGACGGCGACAAAGCCATAGAGAAGGTAATTGGGACGGCACATGATTTACCTCGTTCCCATGATGCGTTCAAATGGAATGAGCAGGCTCGCCAGCTTAAAGACCAGGAAGACGCAGATCATCAGGACGACGCTGATTGAGGAGGCCGCGCCCCATTCGTTGTAGAGCTCGATGTTGCGCGATACCAACGTCGAGACCATGTAGGTGCGCCCGCCACCGAGCAGCTCCGGTGTGATGTAGAAGCCGAGCGTCAGCACGAACACCAATACCATTCCAGCGATCATACCGGGCATTGAAAGCGGCAGAAAAATCCGCGTGAAGACCAGAAACGGCGAGCCGCCGAGGCTGGCGCCGGCCATGGTCAATTCCGGCGGTATTTTCTTCATGGTCGCGTAGAGCGGCAGAACCATGAACGGCAGAAGGATATGGATGGTCGCAATCACCGTGCCGAGTTCGTTGTTGACCAGCAGCAACGGGCTATCGATCAATCCCGCGCCTTTCAGCGCCGAATTGATGATGCCGGTCCGCTGCAACAGGATCAGCCAGGAATAGGCGCGCACGAGAACGCTGGTCCAGAAGGGCAACAGGACCATGGCCAGAATGACCACGCTCCATCGCTGCGGAAGCCCCGCCGCCAGATAGGCGACGGGGTAGCCGAGCAGAAGCGTCGCCAGGGTGGCGATGGCGGCGATCCGGAAGGTCTGCAGAAAGGTTATCCAGTAGACGGAATCTGTCAGAAACCGTGCATAGTTGGCGGCGGTGAAACTGCCGTCCTGGCGGATTGATTGCCAGGCTAGCCAGAGAAGGGGAACCACGAGAAGCGACACCACCACCAGCAATGCCGGCGCAAGCAGCATCAGCATCAGCCGCTGCTCGCGGCGGTCGTTCTGGTCTTCGGGATTGTTTGCCGCTGTCGCCATGGGTACCCCTCCGGAGGCCGGATGCTTATTGCTGAATGAACGAAGCCCAACGCTTCTGTGCATCCTCACCGGCCGGTGAGCTCCACCAGGCATCCGACACCAGCACCTGCTTTGCAGCATTGGCGGGCGAGCTTGGCATCTCGGCGGCACGCTCGGGTGAAATCTTGCCGGTCTTATAGGCCGCCGGATTGCCGGGCCCGTAATCGATATAGGCCGGGAAATTGGCTTGGATCTCAGGCTTGAGCGCGGCATTGACGAACTTCACCGCAGTATCGAGATTGGGCGCACCCTTCAGGATGCATAGAGACGTATACTGGAGAAAACCCTGGTTGAATGTATAGCCGATCGGCGCACCTTCCTTGACGACCGCTGTCACGCGGCCGTTCCAGGCCATTTCCATATCGACCTCGCTGTCGGCCAGAAGCTGGGCCGACTGGGCACCGGAAGTCCACCAGACAGTTACATAGGGCTTGATTTCCTCAAGCTTCTTGAAGGCGCGGTCAACGTCTAGCGGATAAAGTTTGTCCGCGGGGACGCCATCCGCAAGCAGGGCCGCTTCCAGCGTGGCAAGCGGATGGTTACGCAGGGCGCGTGTTCCGGGGAATTTCTTTACATCCCAGAAGTCTGCCCAGGACTGCGGTGGTTTGTCGCCGAATTTCTTCTTGTTGTAGGCGAGCACGCTCGAATAGAACTCGTAGGCGACGGAGTAGGGGCTTTTGTACTCGGCGGGCATGCTGGCGACATTCGGAAGCTTGGAAAAGTCCAGCTTTTCAATCATCCCCTGCTCACCACCGCGAATGCAGTCCTTCGCAGGCGTGTCGATGACGTCCCAGATCGGCTTGCCGGTCGCTGTTTGCGTCTTGATAACTGGCCAGGCGTCTGGCGAGCTATCCTGATTGATGGTGATCTTCAGCAGTTCGGCGACAGGGTCGAGGATCGCCTTTGTCTGGGCCTCCTGGTAGGCGCCACCTTGAGAAACAAAGGTGATCTGTTCGGCGGCCGCGAACCCTGCGGAGAGCGCGAGTATCGATGCGGAAAGCGTTATGCTTGAAAACTTCAATGTCATGTCCGTTCACCTCTTCTTGTGGCAGGGTCCGAAACGCCCGCTGATGATGTTGACAGTCAGGGTCTTAGCGCCCGATTGCATCCAGAAACTGGTACCAGCCGGCAACGAGCCGAACAGCGGGTTCACGGATGGGATAAAATGGAACAGGCTTAAGCCGTTCCGAAGTCAGAAGTCCAAGGTCCACCTTCTCGCCGGCAACGAGCGCTGCAACATGTTTGCCCATGCTGGAGGCCAACGCCACGCCGGTGCCGTTATACCCGACGGCATAGATGACACGGTCGTCCAGCCTGCCCACATGGGGAATGCTGTCCATCGTCATGGCGACGAGGCCCGCCCAGCGATGCGTGATGGCAGCGCCGCCAAGTTCGGGAAACTGGCGTATCATCGCCTTGTGAAGTGCTGCAAACGCGCTTTCGGAATCGTCCCTACCGAAAGCGCCCCGCCCGCCGTAAAGCAGACGATCGCCGACCTTGCGAAACCAGCGCATCATCCGTCGGGTCTCGGTATAGCTACGACCTTCAGACAGAAGATGCTCGCCGGACTTTCCTTGCAATGGCTCGGTAGCAATCATGGCGGAGCGAAACGGAATGATCGCTTTGCGCACCGCCGAAGTGGCCGGCGTCAGATCGGAATAGGAATTTGTCGCGATCACTGCCTGCTTGGCGGAGACGGTTCCGTGCGGTGTCTCGAGCCGTACGCCCGATCCGTCCTGCCGAAGCGCCAAAACCGGCGTCCTCTCGAAAATCTCCATCCCGGCTCGCTGCAGGCCGGCGGCGATACCCCTCGCAAAATTAAGCGGATGAATGATGCCGCCATGGGTGTTGAGCATGCCGCCGACGAAATCATGCGACCCGGTTTCTGCCGCCATGTCCCCGGCCGACAGCAGCGAGCAGGCCCGATCGCCGAGCGTCTGATGCAGCCACTCCGTCTCGCTTTTCAGCCCTGCCAGGGATATGTCATTGTGGGCGCATCGCAGGGAACCGGTGGCTCGGTAATCAGCCGCCGCTATGCCGTAATCCTCGACCAGTTCGCCGACATGCTCTATCGCCCCGATGCCGATGTCGTGCATGCGGCGCGCCGTATCGATGCCGAAGCGCGTCGCAATCTCCGAGAAGGCCAGTCGGAATTTTCCCGAAACAACGCCGCCATTGCGACCGCTTGCTCCCCAGCCGATCTGGCTTGCTTCGAGCACCACCGAAGACAGGCCGCGGCGGGCAAGATAGCGTGCCGTGGTCAGCCCGGTATAGCCACCGCCGATGATCGCGACATCAAAACGCCGATCGCCTGGCAATAGGCCGAAGGATGGACTTTGCTCAGCCGTCTCCTGCCAGAGCGAGGCAATATCGGGAAATGGTGGCTGGCGTTGTTGCATGATCTTTCCGTCCGCTTTCAGGCTGCACTGGCGGTTTTTATGCCAGCGGCCAATTCTGCGTCGACGGCGTCTGCAAGCTGCTTCAGCGATGAAAAGTGAAAGTCCGGCTTTGTCAGGACCTTCGGTGCGGGTGTGCCGCCAAAACCCTGCTGATCTTGCCGCCGCTCGATCCAGCATGTCGTGTAGCCGAGTTCCTTGGCGATACCGATATCGTGGTGCTGGCTCTGCGCCACATGCAGGATCTCGGCTTGTTTGTATCCGGACGCCGACTGTCGGCCCTTGTTGAAAGCGAAGAATTGCGGATTGGGCTTCGCACAGCCGGCCTCGTCGCAGGTGACGCTGTCATGAAACGGATGGCCGAGTGTTGCGGCGTAGGCGGAGAACGCCGTACGGTCGGCATTGGTCATTGCCACCAGTCGATAGTTCTTGCGCAGGCGTTGAAGGGCATCGACGGAGTCCGTAAATGCTGGCCAGCGGAGCACGGCGAGCTGGAATGCCTCCGCCGTCGCATCGTCCGCCTTCAGGCCAAGTTCGGCCGCAAGCGACAGATAGACATCCTTCATCGCAAAGGACGAACGTCCGTAGAACTTGTCGCGACCACGCTTGTATGGCTCGAAAATCGCATCGTCGGACAAAGCTGCGGCCTTTTTTCCGCCCAGCGCACGAACAGCATCCAGCACGCCCTTTTCAAAATCGATCAGTGTGCCGACAACGTCAAATGTCATGACCTTGAATTCGGTGAGTTTCATAGTAGTCTTTCCTCATTGGATAAAGAATGGATGCGGTGTCTCACGAGGCTTCGGGCACGACGATGGTGTCGTCCGGATGGAGCGCGACGGTTATCCGGTCGCCAGGATTTTTGAGCTGCAGGCGCCCGGCATGGTTGCTCGGCAATCGCAGGCTGAGATCGCTGCCGCAGGAAAGCTTCAGAAAAACCCTGCTGCTTTCGCCTTGGTAGAGCGTGTCGGTGACCACGGCCGGCAGAAGGTTGGAGCCGGCCGGCTCGCGACCGTCCGCAACGAGGAGCTTCTCCGAATGAACGGCGAGGTAAAGCTTCTGCCCGGTCACCACGGTATGAGACGTGCGAAGGATCGCGTCGCCAAGTTTCACTCTGTTGGCATCTTCATATTCGACAGGCACCAGGGTTGCCTCGCCGATAAACTTCGCGACGAAGGAATTTGCGGGCTGATCGTGCAGCCGTTGCGGCGTATCGACCTGAACCAGTTGCCCCCTGTTCATGATCGCAACGCGGTCGCTCATCGTCAGCGCCTCACGCTGGTCATGGGTGACGTAAACGATCGTCGCGCCGAGCTTCTTGTGCAGGCGCTTGAGCTCGATCTGCATGTTTTCGCGCAGCTGCTTGTCGAGCGCCGAAAGCGGTTCATCCATCAGGATCAGCTTCGGCTCGAAGATGATCGCTCTGGCCAGCGCCACGCGCTGGCGCTGGCCGCCGGAGAGTTCGTGGATGCGCCTGTCGTCATATCCGGCCAGCTCCACCATCTCGAGTGCAGCCTTCAGCCGAGCCGGCCAGGTTTCCCGGGCAATCCGGCGGGCCCGCAACGGAAAGGTGATGTTTTCTGCCACGCTCATATGGGGAAACAGCGCGTAATTCTGAAAGACGATACCGATGTTGCGCTTGTGCGGGGGCGCGAATGTAATATCTCGATCACCTAGCCAGATGCTGCCAGACGTCGGTTGAACAAAGCCGCCCAAGAGGCCCAGCAGGGTGGTCTTGCCGGAGCCGGACGGCCCGAGGATCGAGACGAATTCGCCAGCGGAAACCTCGAGGCTGACATTGGTCAAAGCTTGGAAAATCCCATAGAACTTGTTGGCTGAACGAATGGAGACTCCGACCGATTCCGACTTGTCGATATTAATCATCTGATTCCACTACGAAATATATGCGATACACAACTGTTGCCAGCCTACGTCGTATTCTTTGCTGAGTCGAAACCTGGATTGCCAGCGCCAAGGAGCGCAAGCCGCGCCTTCGGCCATTTTCCGTGGTCGCCTGATTTTCCGAAGGATCTGACGTCCTCTGAGAGGATCAAGAGACCAAACAATCGCGATATCCGCAATTGAAAAAAAGTATGGGTTGTTGTTACATGATGTAATGACAAATATGCGACGTGCCTTACCCTCCATGAACAGCCTCTTTACTTTCGAGGCCGCAGCGCGCTTTGGCAATTTTTCAAAGGCGGCAGGGGATCTCAATGTGACGCCGGCCGCCGTCAGCCGGATGGTTTCCCGATTGGAGGAACATCTGGACATCGCCTTGTTTACGCGAAGCGCGGGAGGTGTCCTTCTGACCGAATCCGGCCGCGTTCTGTTCGATGCAATTTCGCGCGGCTTTTCAGGCATTGAAGATGCGCTCCGGGAGATCGAGGAACGTCGCATCGGGGTTCATACCGTCTCCCTGTCCCTGTCGACAGGCTTTACGACCCATTGGATGATGCCGCGCATGGCGGCGTTCAAGATCCAGTTTCCGGCGGTCGATCTTCGCTTCCAGCTCATCATGGGCGCGCTTGCCGGTCCCATCGATGACGTCGATCTCGGCATGCGATTTGTCCAAGGCAGTGATGATCGGCATGAGGCCACCTTTGTCATGCCCGAAATTCTCATCCCGATCTGCAGTCCGGATTACAAGAACAGTCATGGGATTGGCGGCATGGAGCAGGCAGCGGACACGACGATCAATCTCAGCGATGCCGAGCCGAATTGGTCGAGCCTGTTTTCTGCTGCCAACGGCGAGGAGATGACAAATTCGATGATCTTCTCTGACTACGCGATCGTTGTCCAAGCGGCGTTGCTCGGGCAGGGGGTGGCGCTGGGCTGGCTGAATGTCGTTGGGCACTGGTTGCGAGCCGGCACGCTCGTGCCCGCTGGTGAACATCTGATGCAAACCAACCGAAGATGCCATCTGTCACGCCTTCGCGACAAGCCCAAAAGGCCAATCGTCACCGAGGTGCGTGATTGGATCATCTCCGAGCTGACTGAGGATGCAATGGCCGTCGACAGACTTTATCCCGGCCTTGGTCTTGTACCACATAACTGGTGATTGGGACAATTTCTGAGAAAATTTAGGGACATGGCCTGATGTTCCAAGTCACTGGATCGCTTCTGATAAATGGTTTAGAGCTGCGATATGCAAGGGGTCGACGGTTCGCATCCTTTCAAGACCGTCATTCTTGGAACGTGGAGCCCGCGGATCACGATCTTTGAATGCAATCAAACCGTCGGGGGCGATAGCGTCAACCTCGCTTCTTCGTTTGACCGCGACGACCTTCCGGTCACTACCAAATCTGCATTGACGGTTCGACGTTGTGCGGCAAAACGGTGAGCCTGCGCGCGGCACTCGAAACTGACTTCATTGTAGATGCGGTATGACACCGTGCGTATAGTACCGAAAGAGCGCCCAACTGCTGGTCAGCACGATGGTCAATATGACCACGACCACCACTCTCTTGGTTTGGCTGCCCCGTTGATCAGCGGACATTTGAAGCCTGTGACAATACGGGCAGACCGCAAGTTGATCGAGGATTTCTCGTTCGCAGCTATCGCAACGCTTCATCGAAGTGCCTCCTCTTGCTGAAGGATGGGTAAGCGAACCGCCAGCGGAACAGTCTTGAACCTGCGGCGGCACTGCAAGGTATAGGGTATAAGGTGATCAAACGCATACGCTCTCTCTGAATCCCGAAGTTACCGGTGGCACCTCCTCAGTTGAGTAATGGGGATCCCCGTCACTCGAGCGTGCTTTGGGACAGGGAAACAGCAAAAGACAATGGGCAGTCAAAGTCATTGCCATACATCGTTTCGGGGGATTAAAATGCCTATCGAGAGCACGAGCGGAGGCAGGCCTTTGAAGAGCGAGCGCGCGAAAATGAAAGCGGGCGAATGGTACTGCTGCATCGATCCCGAACTCGATTCGTTGCGCATGCTGGCAAGACGCGCCGTGCATGCTCACAACAGCGCGCCGCCTGACGAACGTGGGGCGATGGCTGCCGAGCTTCGTGCACTATTCGCCGCCGCTGGCGACGCCTTCATCGAGGCACCGTTCCATTGTACCTATGGCATGAATATCTCGCTCGGAAGCGGGGTGTATCTCAATTCTGCCTGCGTAATTTTGGATACCGCATCAGTGTCGATTGGCGACGGAACGATGCTTGGACCCGCCGTCCAGATCTACTGCCCAGAACATCATCGCGACGTGGCCTACGGAAGGCAGGCCTAGAAGTCGCCCGACCAGTCTCTATCGGGAAAGATGTCTGGATTGGCGGCGGTGCCATCATACTAGGGGGAATAACTATCGGAGATGGCGCTATCGTTGGCGCGGGCGCGGTGGTGACGCGCAACGTTGCAGATGGACAGAGAGTGGTTGGCAATCCGGCTCGGCCTATCAGTCAGTGCTGATTTTACAACTACCTGGAGTTTCCATAACTCGCGTTGCCATGGAGGCGGCCGATCTCTGCATAGACATCAAAATATTCAGACCTAGGTGGCCGTGATCCTTCAATATCAATTGCGTAGAGAGCATTCGCCTCTGCCGAGGGTTCGATTCTCTTCAAGGCGTGCGATACTCACGTTGAATTCGGTAAATCTAATTTCTCGATGAAAAGCCGGACACTCGTCCGTGCTGATGCAGCACAAGTGCCACTGCACCAAGGACTGTGTCATCATTGCCCAGAAACTTCCCAACGACGAAGCGAGGTCTCGTTGTTTCAATTAGTTGGTCCGGCGGCGGGAGGGTATGGCGCGAGAAACTGCGCTCCATGGGCGTTAGGAAAGCCTCGCCGATTGCGGCCAGCTTGCCGACAATGACGAACAATGGGGGGTTGAGGATGGTGGCAGCGATGCCCATACCCCATCCAGCTTTCTCCGCTGCGTCGGCAATCAGGCGCCTGTACCCAAGTCTACCATCCTTTGCGTGCTCGACAAATTCATCAATAGTTACGGGGTAGCCACCAAATTCTTCAGCGTGCCGAACGAGATGGTACCCGCCGACAAATGTCTGAAGGCAACCCCGATTTCCGCAGCGGCAAAGAGCGCCGTTGGGATCCAGAACGAGATGGCCGAATTCGGCCGCGCTACCGGTAAAGCCCCGCTGAACCACGCCATCTCGAACGATCGCGCCACCCACGCCAAGGTCGAACTTGAAGAGGACAAAGTCTTTCTCGCCAATCGCCGCACCCCATGTCATTTCTGCCAAAGCGCCGCAGTGGCTCTCGTTTTCCGCATGTATCGGACAGTCAAGATAATCCGAAAACAGGGCCGCGATATTGACGCCACCCCAAGTGGGCAAGACGTCCCCGTTGAGCACCCTCCCATCGTAGCTGAGGGGCGCTGAAATCGCCAGGCCGACCCCAAGAAGGTCGGCGATGGCAAAGCCGAGCAAGGCGCATTCCCGCGCAAGATTAGCCTTGATCTGCTGTGCTGCAGCTTCTGGCGCGTAGTCGCGCGGCATTTCGAACCAGACATCCGAAAGCACCGAATGCGCAAGATCGCAGATGACGATACGGATTTCGCCTAATCCCAAGAGGACTCCGGCACAGCGTCCAGTTTCTGGGTTGAGAGAGAGTAATTGCGACGGGCGACCAAAACCGTTGCTTTTGGTTGAGAGATCGAGAACGATTCCGCTATCTTTCAACTCCGAAAGAAGTGTCGAGACCGTGGAGCGCGCAAGCCCCGTCGATTGCACCAGCTGAATAGCCGTGGTTGATCCTATTGCGGCGATGGCGCGCACGATCCGTCCCGACGGCGCTTCCCTATCCAGAAACAGCTGCGTAATGTCCTGCATGGCTTCATCCTTCGCGACGCATTTAGGCAAATCTCCAAGACAAGCGCAATAGAATAAAATGAGAAGGACTCCAACCGCCTAGAGGAAGCAATCAATCTGAATCGTAAAAAACGCGGTATTTTTTATTGGCCTTGCAAGCGCATTAATTCATGAATGAAAAAAGGTATTGACAAAGCTTGGTGCGTCCGCGAATTTCAGGTCGCGGGGAGGGCCGCGTCAGGGAGGATTAAATGCGAAAGAGCAATGCTTTTGCTGCCACGCTGTTGGCGGCGACGTTAGGACTTGCAGCTAGCGCTTCTGCGGCGGAGTTGAAGGTCTGGACGTTGACGTTCGACAATGATGCCGCGAATGTCGCCTGGGATAAAATCGTCAAGGATTTCGATGCGGCCAATCCGGGCGTGACGATCTCCCGCGAGGGTCGCTCGGTCGACGAGCACAAGGCGGCGCTGCGTGTCGCGTCGCAGTCCAGCCAGGGGCCGGACGTCTATTTCATGTGGGCGGGACTCGGGCTTGGCGGCGAATTCGTCAAAGCCGGGCTGTCCAAGCCACTGGACGAATATTACAAGAAATATGATTGGGACAAGCGTCTGACGGCTTCGGCGGTGAGCTTTTCCAAAGTCTATGAGGGCGGCCGCCAGGGCGTGCCCTACACCTTTCATGGCGAAGGGCTCTATTACAACAAGGCGTTGTTCCAGAAGGCCGGCATCACAGCGACGCCAACCACCTATGATGAACTGAAAGCCGATGCCGCCAAGCTGAAGAAAGCCGGCATCCCGGCCATGACATTCGGCGGAACGGTCAACTGGCATCTGATGCGGCTCATGGATTTCATTCTGGAGGCCAAGTGCGGTCCGGAAAAGCATGATGCGCTGATGACCATGAAGGCGGACTGGTCGACGGAGGCCTGCGCCAGTGCAAGCTTCACTGAACTGAGCGACTGGTCGCAGAATTACATTCTCAAGCCGTTCATGGGCATCGACAACAATCAGGCTTTCAAGCTGTTCCTCGGCAACCGTGCGGCGTTGATGCTTGAAGGCGACTGGCTTGTCGGCCAGCTGCGCACCGCCAAGCGCATGGATGACTTTGATGTCTTCCCGCTTCCAACCGGGGCTGATCGGCTCTACGGGTTTGCCGAATATCTCTATGATTCGAGCAAGAGCGCTCATCCGGACGACGCGGCAAAGTTCCTGGATTATCTGCTTTCGGACAAAGTCCAGCAGGACAATCTCGGTGCGTTCGGCTCGATCTCTGTCAACGCCAACGTCAAGTACGACAAGGTCGATCCGCTCGACAAGAAGTGGATCGATATCTTCGCCAAATACAGCAAGGTGTTCGTCAATGGCGACCAGGCATTCCCGCTAGACGTGACGACGGAATATTTCCGCGTCATCAACAACGTGGCGTCGGGCGATATCAAGCCCGAGGACGGCGGCAAGACCTTGCAGACGTTTATTGCCAACAAAGGCTAACCTCCCAAGGCGGGGTTCCGGGCGCAGCTTCGGAACCCCGCGCCGAGCTCGGTGAGAAACCATGTCAAGAACGCGCTTGTCTTTGGGGCCGAGCATGCAAGGCTATGTCCTGCTTGTGCCCGCCCTGATCGTCTACCTGCTGTTTGCCGTCTATCCGATGATCGATGTCGTCAAGATGTCGTTCTCGTCGTGGAATGGTCTCGCGTCCGAGGCCAAATTCGTCGGTGTCGAGAATTACCGGGCAATTTTCACCCAGGACCCGGTGTTCTGGGGCGCGCTTTGGACTACGCTTGCCTGGACCTTTTTTGCCGTTCTCATCCCGACGCTGATCAGTTTCGGTCTGGCACTTGCGCTGAACCAGAACATTCCGGGCAAGTCTTCGTTAAGGGTGATCTTCTACCTGCCGGTGATCATCGCGTCGATCGCGGTCGCGACGATCTGGAAGTGGATGTACGATCCCTTCTTCGGCCTGTTCAACACCATCCTGACCTATTGGGGTTTTGCCGACTGGATCATGGACTGGCTCGGCGACAAAAAGGTGGCCCTCTGGTCCGTCCTTGTCGCCCACATCTGGCAATCGGTCGGCTTTTCCATGGTGCTGTTCCTGGCGGGCCTCCAGGGCGTTTCGGCGACGTTGATCGAAGCCGCGCGCATCGATGGCGCGGGACGCTGGGGCGTGTTCAAATATGTGACGGTGCCGGCACTCGGGCCGACGATCACCGTCGTGCTTGTCCTGTCGCTGATCAACTCCCTGAAAGCCTTCGACATCATCTACGGGATGACCGGCGGGGGCCCGGCGCAGTCGACCCAGATGCTGGCCATGTGGGCCTACACGCAATCCATGCAGCTCGGCGTCTATGGCCGAGGTGCTGCAGTCTCCGTCGTCCTGCTGCTGATCACCCTGGCGATCGTGATCCCCTACATGCGGTGGATGTTCAAGCGCGAGGAGATGAAACGATGACGATATTCTCGCAGGCATTTCGCCCGATCGGCTCGAGCAAAACCGACCCGATGCTCATTGCCCTCTGGATCGGGCTTATCTTGCTGGCGCTGATCTGGATCACGCCGTTCGTCTTCATCGTCTTTACGGCGCTGAAGTCGAGCGAGTCGGTGATGAATTCGAGTGCGTTCTCGTTACCAACGGACCTTGCCTTTGACAATTTCGTCTCGGCCTGGAAGCGCGGCAACTTTTCGACCACCGCCTTCAACGGCGTCGTCATCACCGTGATCAAAGTGCCGCTCGGGCTCTTCATTTCGGCCATGGCGGCCTATGCGCTCGCTAAAGTCCCGATGCGGCTGAACAAGGTCGTTTTCGCATTGTTCGTGTTTGGCACGATGCTGCCGTTCCAAGTCATGCTGGCGCCGATCTTCCGGCAGGTGAATGCTATCGGCTTAATCAATACCTATCCCGGTATCATTCTGCCCTATCTGGCCTTCGGCATACCCTACCAGGTCTTTATTTTGTACGGGTTCTTCCTGGCAATCCCCAAAGAGCTCTCGGAAGCGGCTCGTATCGATGGCGCATCCCATTTCACGATCTTCTGGCGGATATTCCTGCCGGTTTCACTGCCCGTCCTGTCGGCGCTGCTGATTCTCGATTTCGTCGCCACATGGAACGAGTTTGCCATGGCGCTTGTCATCCTCCAGGATCCGAAGATGTGGACGCTGCCGCTGGGCCTGATGAATTTCCAGAGCCAGTTCCAGAGCAACTACGGCGAACTCAATGCTGCGATCATCATGACCGTGCTTCCCGCCGCCATTGTCTATCTCATGTTCCAACGCTATTTCGTCGCCGGCCTTACGACCGGGGCGGTCAAGGAATGACCATGACCCACCTGTACGACATCCACGAAATCCGCCTCGACGGTCCTGCCGCCGGCAATCCCTATCTTGACGTCACGCTGCACGCGCACTTCAAGCAGGGCAATCGTTCCGTTCGCGTCACCGGCTTTCACGACGGCACGAACCAATACCTGCTCCGTTTCATGCCAGATACGACTGGCGAATGGACCTACACGACGACTTCGTCAGTGCCGGAACTTGACGGCAAGTCCGGCACGCTGACGGTGACGGACGCCCGCAGCGGCGTGCATGGTCCCGTTCGCGTCCGCAATCGGTTCCACTTCGCCTACGATGACGGCACGCCCTACTATCCGTTCGGTACCACCTGCTATGCGTGGACACATCAGCCCCGCGAGATGCAGGCCGAGACGCTCGCGAGCCTGGAGATGGCCGGGTTCAACAAAATCAGGATGGCCGTCTTTCCGAAGGACTATCCATTTAATACCAACGAACCATTGCAGCCAATATTTATGGAGGGTGGCGACGGCGGACTCGATTTCGATCGGCCCAATCCCGTTGCCTTCCAGCACCTGGAACAGCAGATCGCCAAGCTCGGTGATCTGGGCATCGAGGCGGACCTTATCCTCTTCCACCCGTACGACCGCTGGGGCTATGCGACGATGAGCGAGGAGCAGAACCTGCGCTTTGTCGAGTATGCCGCCGCGCGCCTGTCCGCCTTCCGGAATGTCTGGTGGGCGTTGGCCAACGAGTACGACTTCTTGCTCGACACCATTCCCGTCGCGACGTGGGACCGCTTCTGCCACATCCTGGAGGAGAACGACCCGGTGCAGCACCTGCGGTCGATCCACAATGGCGACCAGAACATGAATTTCGACCACCGCAAGCCCTGGATCACCCATGTCTGCATCCAGAACTGGGATGTTAAGCGGACGCCGGAATGGCGCGTGGCCTACGGCAAGCCCGTCGTCAACGACGAGCCGGAATATGAAGGCAATATCTATCCGTGCTGGGGCAACATCACGGCCGAGGAATTAGTGCGCCGCTTCTGGATCACTGTGACGCGCGGAGGCTATGCAGGTCACGGCGAGACATACGCTCACCCCGAAGACCTCATCTGGTGGGCAAAGGGCGGCAAACTGCACGGGACGAGCTGGCCACGCATCAGCTTCCTGCTCCGCCTGATGCAAGAAGACGGCCTGCAGGGTCTCGAGCCGATGGGCATGAATGACCAATGGCCCTGGAGCCGCGTATCTGGTGCGCGCGACCTCAGCGGCAAGGTCAGCTACATCTATTTCGGCGAACACCAGCCGAACCAGTGGACCACGGGCCTGCCGACGGATGAGGGCGATTACGAAGTCGATCTCATCGATACATGGAATATGACGATCACACCCGCCAAACGGATTGCGGCTCTTGTTCCGCATCCCCAGCGCCACGGCAGTATCACGCGCGGCGGCAAGGCAGACGCGGCATTCGGCATTGAATTGCCGGGCCAACCCCATCTCGCACTGCGCGTGCGCAAACAAGTTTGAGGAACTCTGATGGCGTCCGTCGAAATATCGAATGTAAAGAAATCTTATGGCGCAGTCCCTGTCATGCACGGTGTTGACGTTCCCATTCGCGACGGCGAATTCGTCATCCTCGTCGGTCCGTCCGGCTGCGGAAAGTCGACCTTGCTGCGAATGATCGCTGGTCTGGAAACGGTGACCTCCGGAGACATTGCCATTGACGGACGTCGGGTCAATGATCTGGAACCAAAGGACCGCGACATAGCCATGGTATTCCAGAACTATGCGCTCTATCCGCAGATGACCGTCGCCCAGAACATGGGGTTTGCGTTGGAACTGGCGGGCCGCAGCAAGACGGAGATAAAGGCAGAAGTCGATAAGGCTGCCGAAATCCTGTCACTGGTGCCTCTGCTGGACCGCAAGCCGGCGCAGCTCTCGGGCGGCCAGCGACAGCGCGTCGCCATGGGCCGCGCAATCGTGCGGCATCCAAAAGTCTTCCTGTTCGACGAGCCGTTATCAAACCTGGATGCCAAGCTCAGGGTCAAGATGCGCGCGGAGATCAAGGCGCTCCACCAGCGTCTAAAAACCACCATCGTCTATGTTACCCACGACCAGATCGAGGCCATGACGATGGCAGACAAGATTGTCGTAATGAACGCGGGTAGGGTAGAGCAGATCGGTACGCCCCTAGAGCTTTACGACCGCCCCGACAATCTGTTCGTCGCGACTTTCATGGGAAGCCCGGCCATGAACATCTTCCCCGCGAAGGTCACCCACACCGGAGTGAAAATAGCGGGTGTCGCCGAAGTCGCCAACAAGCTAAACCTCGCCGCGGGCAGGGATATTTCGTACGGCATCCGCCCTGACGACATCGTCATCGGCGGGGACGGAGCCGTCCCCGTCGACGTCCTCGTTGTCGAGCCGACAGGCTCGGAAACGCACATCACGGCTCGCCTGGCTGGGCACGAGCTTACCATCATATCCAAAGACCGCTTAAGCACACGCCCAGGTGAACAACTGCTGGTCGACCTCGGCTCACCAAGGGCACATGCATTCGACACCGCAAGCGGCGCACGCGTCTGACACTTTTTGAGACTAGGGAGAGTGCGGAGCCACTAGGTCGTGCTAGATTGCAACTGCAATATACTACTCGGCTGAACGGCGGCAATAGCAGGTCACAGGTTCGATTCCGCTCAAGGCGCTCAGTCCGACGGGTGCCTTCCGAGAACTCGATAAGGTCCTCAGAGCTGCAGCGTGAGAATTGCCGGAATGAATCTCTCAGAGCTGCGATCAATCAGTCGCTATAGGAGCTCTATTCGTAAGCGCATCGGGACCCGGCTGGGCGGTGATGCCGTTTCGCCTTCGAGGAGTGCACATTCCAGAAGAAGGGGCTTATCGACTGTCGAAAACTCCCGACAGCCCAGGATCATTTCCACCGCCGCAGCGGCGACCGCCGCTATCGGCTGTCGGATAGTCGTCAATCGTGGCGTCGTCATGTGGGAAAGAGGAATGCCGTCGAACCCGACGATGCTGAGGGCCGCGGGTATGGGAATGCCGAGGTCGTAGGCAGCACGCATGCAGCCGATTGCCTGCTGATCCGAGCTCGCCAGGATCGCCGTCGGTCTTTCGTCGCGCGCCTGTGCTAGCAGATAACTGCCGGCCCGCAATCCACCTTCGTAATCGAAGGTGGCCTCCACGACCATGCTACTGCACGATTGGCCGCTGCTGCCGTTGAAATTCTCAACGGCCTCCAGATATCCGCCGAGACGATCGTTCGCAGAGACGGAGTCGGACGGCCCGGATACGATGCCGATGCGGCGATGGCCGAGTCTCAAAAGATATTCCGCGCCCAGCCTTGCGCCCTGACGATGGTCGGCAGCAACGCCGGGATAATCCTAAGATGACTTCAAATCATCATGACGAGACGGTCGGCAAGACCAATCTTGCGGCGGAGAGGGTGCATGAGTTTCGACACGCGGTTGCTGACCGGGGTCGGCGTTTTCGGGGCTGTGATGGAAGCAGGCAATTTCGTGCGGGCCGCGGATATTCTTGGCCTCACGCCATCGGGGATCAGTCGTGCGGTAGCGCGGCTCGAACAACGCGTCGGCGTCGGATTGTTCGACCGCAACCCGCGTGAGGTTACGCTGACCGAAGAGGGCGCCCGCTTCCATGCAAGGATAATGCCGTTGCTGGCCGGGCTGGAGGAGGCTGCCTCCGAAGCCGCCGGCTCGGCGGCATTCGTCGGCGGGCGGCTCAGGGTTTCGATCGATCCCTGGTTCGCGCGCATGGTGCTGGCGCCGAGGATCGGTGAGTTTCTGGCGCGCTATCCCGCTCTGACGCTCGATCTGACCACCAGCAACTATCGCGAAGAGATGATGAGCGGCGCGGATGTCGCCGTGCGTTTCGGTCCGCCGGACGAATCGTCGCTGATCGCGCGCAAACTGCTGGACGTACCGGTGCTGACCTGTGCCGCCCAGGCTATCTCGACCGTCACGGAGTTCCAGCCACCCCCCACGACCTGATGCACCACGATTGCATCCTCTTTCGCGACCCGCAAACCGGGCGGCCGTTCACCTGGGAATTCCAGGGTGATAGCGGTGCCATCGAGATCAGGGTGGCAGGGCGGTTGATCATGGACGATCCCTCCGCTGCCGTCGCGGCCTGTCTCGCGGGGCAAGGCATATTCCAGAGCTTTGCCATCGGTCTCGACGAGTGGCTTGAGAGCGGGGAACTGACGACGATCCTGACGGAATGGTCCGGCGAGCAGTTTCCACTTTATGCCTATCATCCGTCACGCCACATGCCGCCGGCCAAGGTGCGCGCTTTTTTGGATTTTATTCAACGAATCGCGTTGACTTAGCGCGGGGTGCATCCTGGCCGCGCCGCATGATGTTGCATACCGGTCGCATGAGTCGACGAGGCGTTATGTGGGGGAGATCGCCTTGAACGTTGATTTCGGCCGGACCGCCGACGCCAGGTCCTCACTGAGAGGTTCACAAGCGATCGTGGCAAATCATTTCTTGTCCACAGCAAGTCTCGTCCTGCCCTACCTTGAGTCAGTCGCGCGATATATACAGTCCGGCGAGAAGGGAAGCGTAGGAGGGCGACCTGGCCAGTTGCTACTCACACTAATGCGGCGGAGGTCCCACGGAGCCGCGCTCTATCAGCGAGGCGGCGATAACGATGCGCTCTACGGCAGCTATATCGCCTTTCAGGCGTCGGATCAGTAGGTCGGCCACGGATTTCCCGAGACTGTAGACCGGCTGGTCCACAGCCGTGATCGGCGGGCTAGTGACGCTCGTCCAGTCGGCGTCGTGAAAGGTGATCAGCGATATATCGTCGGGAATCTGCAAGCGGGCCTCCCGGATCGCCTTAAAGGTCTCGAGCGCAATGATGCTGTCGGATGCGAGGATCGCCGTCGGTCGATCAGAAGCCGCCAGGGCACCTGCAACAATGGCGCGGGTCGCGGTCTTCTTCGCGCCGAAAAGCACCGATCGTTCCGGCTGTGCAATATCCGCCTCTCGACAGGCCGCAAGAAACCCCTCGATACGGTCGCGCACCGTTGACGTCGAGATGACAGGCAGCCCGTCGGCGCCGCGGATCTCCGCGTCTTCCGCCGCCGTGACATAGGCGATCCGACGATGGCCGGCGTCGACTAGCAGCCGTGTTGCCCGCATCGCCGCATCGCGATCATCGACGGTAACAGCGTCGACATCGAGATCGGGCAGCGCGCGGTCGAGAAGCGCCAACGGGCGGCCGGAAAGATGGACATCTCGCAGATGGGAAATATCCCGGCAATCGGCCGAGGTGACGATCAACCCATCGACCCGCTTGCCGATCAGAACCCGGACCGCGGCCTTCTCCGCCTCGATCTCCTCGCCCGAATTGGCAAGGATGACATTGAAGCCCGCAGCACGGGCCGCATCGCTGATGCCCCGCACGGCAAAGCTGAAGAATGGATTTTCGATATCCCCGACGACGACGCCGATGAGGCCGGAGCGGCCGGTGGTCATGCTGCGGGCCAGTTCGTTCGGCCGGTAATCCAGCGCCTGCGCGGCCTTCATCACATCGTCATGGGCGCTCTCGCTGACGACACCATAGCCCCCAAGGACCCGGGCTGCGGTCGCCTTGGAGACGTTCGCCTGCCGGGCGACGTCGGCAAGGGTCACGGAGCGGCGTTTTTCGGAGGCATTCTTCATGAAAGAAACGACTACAAGACTTGTTGACGGCAGGTCAATACGAATATAACAATTACGAATTGAGACCGGTCTCATTTACGTTGAAACCGGTATCTACGCTTATATCGGACGAAATTATGGGCTATTCCCGGGTTTCGCTGAGTAGCGCGGGCGGCCGTTTCGGGCGCTGTCCGGCAGATAAGAAAACGAGGACATCAATGTCCCGGCAGAAGTTCGAAAACACAACTTCAGAGGAGAAGGAACATGCGTAAAACTGGAATTCTCAGATGGCTTCGATCCTATGCCCGTGCCGGCGCCGTTGCGCTCACGGTCGCCTGCATTGGTTTCGGTGCCGCCAGGGCCGTCGACAACCCCTACAACCTCGTCGATGCCAAGACGATCAGCGTCGGCACCATGGGGGATGCCAAGCCCTACGTGTTCGCCACGGCCGACGGCCAGTTCACCGGCTTCGACGTCGAACTGTTCCTGAATGTCGTTTCCCGCCTCGGCTTTTCCAGGGATCAGGTGACGTTCACCGGCCAGGACTTTTCGGCCCTGATGCCCTCGGTTGCCAACGGCCGCTTCGACGTTGCCGTCGCGGCGATCGGAACGACGGCAAAGCGCAAGGAGACTGTCGATTTCTCCGATGGTTACCTTGCCGGCTACCTTTCCGTGCTGACGGGGGACAAGACGATCACCTCCGCCGATGGCCTCAAGGGCAAGCGGCTGGGCGTCGTCCAGGGTTCGCTTCAGGAAATCTACGCCACCAAGACCTTTACCAGCACAGACCTCGTTAAGTTTCCAGACAACAATTCGGCCGTCGCCGCTCTCAACAACGGTACGATCGATGCCCACTTCCTCGATTACGAGGCGGCCAAGCAATATGGCGATCGTTATGCCGACCTGAAGATCGCCATCAACATCCCTTCCTTTGACGCGCCGGCAGGCTTCGTCATCAAGAAGGGCAATGACGCGTTCCGCGAGGCGCTCAACAAGGGTCTGCATGAGGCCATGCAGGACGGTACCTGGAAGACGCTCTATCAGAGGTGGTTCCCGGGCTCGCCGATGCCCGATCAGTATCTTCCCCACTGACGGGCACCGGCCGTCTGCCCAAGAGGCAGGCGGCCGTTCGGGGAACGTCCCGGCCGACTGGGCCGCGCGACAGCGATAAAAGGGGAAAGAATGGACTGGTTCGACAATCTGCGCCGCAGCTTCCTCGATTGGAACGCGATGGCCGAAGTGCTGCCGACGATGATTACCGTGGGCCTGAAGAATACGCTTATCCTTGCCGCCGCCTCGACCGTGCTCGGCGTCGTCATCGGCATGATCCTGGCCGTCATGGGCATGTCCCGGTCACGCTGGCTGCGGCTGCCGGCGCGGGTCTATACGGATATCTTCCGTGGCCTTCCGGCCATCGTCACCATTCTGATCATCGGCCAGGGCTTTGCCCGCATCGGTCGGGAGATTTTCGGTCCTTCGCCTTTTCCGCTCGGCATCCTGGCGCTCAGCTTGATTGCCGGGGCCTATATCGGCGAGATCTTCCGGGCGGGGATCCAGAGCGTCGAGCGCGGGCAGATGGAGGCGTGCCGGGCGCTCAGCATGAGCTACGGGCAGGGCATGCGGCTGATCGTCATCCCGCAGGGCATCCGCCGGGTGCTGCCGGCACTGGTCAACCAGTTCATCGGCAACGTCAAGGATTCAAGCCTTGTCTACTTCCTCGGCCTGCTCGCCTCTGAGCGGGAGATCTTCCGTGTCGGCCAGGACCAGGCGGTGGTCACGGGCAATCTCTCGCCGCTGCTTCTGGCGGGCATCTTCTACCTGATCATCACCGTGCCGCTGACCCATGTGGTCAATTATATCGACACCAGCCTCAGGCTCGGCAAGCATAAGGGCGGAGCGCCGACCAGCGGTCTTGCCGAAGTGAGCGAACTGGCGGCCGCCGTCGATGGCGGTCCGGCTGCATCGCAAACAGCGCAGGCGCCGGTCCGACAGGCCTTCAAGGGCGGCAGCCTGCGGGTCAGCGACCTTACCATGGCCTACGGCGAGCTGGAAGTCCTGAAGGGCGTCAGCATCGACGTCCAGCCGGGTACCGTCACCTGCATCATCGGCCCCTCCGGCTCGGGAAAATCGACGCTGCTGCGCTGCCTCAACCGGCTGGTCGAGCCAAAGGGCGGCGATATCCTGCTCGACGGCGCCAGCATTCTTGCCATGAAGCAGGAAAAGCTGCGTCGTCGGGTCGGCATGGTGTTCCAGCAATTCAACCTGTTCCCCGATCACTCGGCACTCGAAAACGTCATGCTGTCCTTGACGAAGATCAAGGGCATGCCCAGACGGGAGGCAACGCAGATCGCCGAAGCGCGGTTGGCGGATGTCGGTCTGGCCGCACGCCAGCATCATCGGCCAGGCGGGCTTTCCGGCGGCCAGCAGCAGCGTGTGGCGATCGCCCGGGCGCTGGCGATGGATCCGGAAGTCATTCTCTTCGATGAGGTTACCAGCGCGCTCGATCCGGAACTGGTCAAAGGCGTTCTGACGCTCATGGCCGATCTCGGGCGACGTGGCATGACGATGGTCGTGGTGACCCATGAAATGGGCTTTGCGCGGCAGGTTGCCGACCAGGTCGTCTTCATGGACGAGGGGCGGGTGATCGAGGCAGGCAGCCCTTCGGAAATCTTCGACACCCCCCGCACCGAGCGGCTCAAGCACTTCCTGGCGGAGGTGCTGTAATGCGGCGGCGCGATGATCTTCTCCGGCGGTCGGGCAAGGGCGCGAGCCTGCAAAACGACCGGTAAATCCCCTCAAAACCGCATTCATCAGGAAAGTGAATTTCATGAGCTCTTCTTCCGTCTCGACTGCCATCGTCGTCGGTGCCGGCATCTTCGGCGTTTCCTCTGCCGTCAATCTGGCGCGGCTCGGCGTCACCACGACGTTGATCAACGATGGTCCGGTTGCTAACGGCGCTTCCGGCCGCTCGCTCGCCTGGCTCAATTCCTCCCGCGTGCGATCCGAGGAGTATCATCGCCTGCGAATGATCGGCATCGACCGGTATCGCACGCTGGCGACCCGACATCCCGATGCCGATTGGCTGCGCTTCGATGGCGGGTTGACCTGGGATGCTGACAACGCGGCCAACGACATCGCCGCCGCGTTTGCCCATGAAAAGGCGATCGGATACGAAGCGCTGCATCTCGACGGGCCTGAGATTGCCGCGGTGACGCCGGGCGTGGATGCTGGCACGGTGACCCCTCAGGGCGCGATCTTCAATCCCGGCGAGGGCTGGGTGGATCTGCCCGGCTTGATCGAGGTGCTGCTTGCCGAATTCCTGAAACTTGGCGGCGCGCTGGTGACGGATGCGGGTCGTGCGTCTGTCACAATCGAAGCAGGCCGGGCGCGCGGCGTCGCCACCGTCGACGGCAGAAGCTTTGCCGCAGATGCCGTTCTCGTTGCCACCGGTCCGGCGGTGCCGCTGATGGCGGCGGAGGCCGGCCAACCCATCGGCGACGCAACCCCGGTCGCGCTGCTGGTCAAGACCAAGCCATACGGCCTGCCGTTGCGCGCCGTGCTCAACACTCCGCGCGTGGCCATCCGTCCGACGCCAACGGGGGCTCTGGTGCTTGATTCCGGCTGGTCGGAAGAGGAGATCATCATCCATACCGACGGGACATACGAGGCGAGGGATTCCACGGTGCAGGGTCTGCTTAGCGAGGCGTCGCGCGTGCTGGAAGGCAATCCTGTCCTCGAACTCGACAGTTATGCGATGGGACCAAAGCCTATTCCTGGCGACGGACAGCCGGTGCTGGGCGAACTTGCCGACATCCCCGGCTATTATGTCGCTTTCAGCCATAGTGGCGCCACGCTCGGCCTAATCATCGGTGAACTGCTCGCGGGCGAAATTGCCACGGGCGAAAGACATCCGCTTCTGGCGGCGTTCCGTCCGGAGCGCTTTGCGCAGGTGTGAGGGCCGAGGCAAGTTTCCCATACGAAGGATCCCGCACCTGCGGGCTTCTTTGCCGTGTGGGCCCATAAAGACGCCTACGCTATAATTGACGTCCTTGATCACACAGCAATTGAAGCTTTCTTTGTTTCTTAACCTCAGGGCCGGTTCGATGGTGCAGGTTCCTGAATTCCTGCGCGGCCTCACCGGCAGAACCGAATTTGAATCCCAAGACCGGGTGAGGGGAGGTGGGGGCTGAGCCCGCTACGGCAGATCTTGACGTAGTCTCGTCTATCGGGACCGACCGGTGTTGCTTCCGGTAAGACGCTTCTCAAGATAAGGATTGCCTGCAGCTTGGGGTGGCGCCAGCTTTAGCCATTGAGTCGCTCAGCGCAAATCGCCGCTACGATTTCCTTGAGCTGCTTGATGCGGTCGACAAGCCAATCAAGTTCTTCCTTTGTGATTTCGTAGTGAGCCGAATACCGGGCATCGACGTAGGCACGATCAAGCCGCGTGAAGGACCGCGTCGCAAACTTTGTGTCGCGCGGCCAGGCTTCGACCAGGCGAGGATCTATGCGTTCCGCACGGGTCCTCAACATCCCGAGACGATGCGATTTTGGAGAATACAGAGTGAGGACGAGAAGGACGCAATGGTACAAGCTCTCTGCGGATTGGTGAGCCAAAAAAGCGCTGTGTTTCAGGTCTCCTTCACTGAGATAAAAGCTTGCGCCTTTTGCGAACGTTTCAGCATTAGGAAACCACTGGCCGAAGTGTCGCTGAGCCTCTTGGTGCTCAGCCTCTGGCGTCAGTGGCTTCGGCTCGGTCAGGGGATAACCAGGGGCTTCATATAGGATAATGCCATCGCGGGCGATGTCGACAAAGAAGGGCAGGCCGCGGGCAAGTTTGTCATTGACGTCAGGCAAGCTGTGAACGATGACTTTCGCCGGCGTCTGGAGATGATGGGTAATTGCAAACGCCTGTGTTAGGTGTTCATCGATCTTCAGCCAGACGTCGTTCTCCTCGGCAAATCTCCTAGTGTTGACGATGGCTAACAGGTCATAGTCTGAGCGATAACCGCTGTCGTGGTCTTCAACCCAGTCGCCACGGGCATAGGAGCCAAACAAAATCAGCTTCAGAATCCGTCCCGCGCGACCCTTTTCGGAAAGTTTGGCTTTCTGGGCGTCCCCAAACTCCTCAAATATGATCTTCACGACGCGAGCGAGCTCGCGGCGTTTTGTTGCGGGCAGATGATCGAGTTGCTCGGCGAAGATCAAGGCAGCCTCATGAAAATTGTCTTGTAACGCTAACTTTGCAAAGATCGATTCTGTGATGCAAATGGCAAAAACGCAAGCGTCGCGTGCTGTTGTCTATCTGCTCGGCGGTATCGCTCCGCGCAGGATTGCCGCCAAGCGCGCCAGACAGGTCTATGATCCCTTCTCAAGCCGGCGAAAGTGTAACAAACGCTTGTGAGCTGAACACACGGAATGTCCACTTAGGCGGTAGAAAAAATGGAAATGACGCCCGCTTGGGAAGGTGCGCGTTTTGCCCACAGTCGTTCTGTTTGAGCAGCAGAGTGCCGACGAGACGGATGATGGCATCCTCGTTGGGAAAAATGCTCGCCACCTCGGTGCGCCGCCCCCTCAAACCCCGGCGGGCCAGCTTGCGCCGCTCTTCCCGGCATGAGCCAATGCACTGCGCATGAAGTGAACCCTGCAGCGCTGCCAGGTGGCGAAAAGAACCTTTGAAACGGCGGCCTTTATGCCTTCATGGGCGTCGGAGACAGCGAGCTTGACGCCGCGGAGGCCTCGCCTTGTCAGCTTGCGCAGGAATTCCGTCCAGATCGCTTCGCCCTCGGATGTCCCGATATCCATGCCGAGCATCTCACCTCGGCCATCGGTGTTGAAGCCCACCGCGATGATGACCGCGACAGAGACGATGCGCCCCCCGCGACGAACCTTCAGGTAGGTGACATCGATCCACAGGTATGGCCGGATTGCGCGAACACCGGACATTGCAGCGCGAGTAAATCTAGATAAATTGCCGCCATGCCCCGGACACAGCAAATACCGTCGCGCCTTCACATCGCCCGGAATCTCACTGGTCTAAACCATCGTGTCAACTCTGCCGTACCCGGATATCTGATCATCGCGTCAATAAAGGCCACGAATGATCTCAGTGATCTTCCAGCTGAGGTCCTGGGTTCAATGGGGGATTGTTTTTGAGGTCGTTCAAAAAGCGCTGAAAATGCTTGGCGTACAACGGGTATATCTCGGCCGCTTCGGTCACTCTCCAGGCTATCCAATTCGTTTCCACGCTATTCCGGTTTACGAGTGGGTCGAAGACCTTTTCTGGGAGGATAAGCGCTATAGGGCGCTCGAACAATTCGCGGATGGACGTGGTGAGACCAAAACTGACGGGGCAGAGCTGACGCTGTTTATCTGGCGAGAGTTCAGTGAACGACCGGACCCGCCTCCGATCCGAGGTGCATCAGTTGCGGCAGCCGTAGCAATCCGTCGTGAAGCGATCCTGCTTGCATGACGTCAGTGACAGGTTTGGCTGAGGTGCGACCACGTGGTGGATAGCCCCGCACTTCTCAATCTCTTGGCGAAGTCCTTCATCAGAGTGGGTTGGAGAATGAAGGTCGATGCTGCCGTCAATCAGTTGCTTTACTGTCATTCGGACGGGTAGGGGTATCAACCCGCCTGCCTTTATCGGGCCGCTGTCGACGACCCAGATGCCGTTTCCGACGGGTTTCAAAGCATCGAGTGGCGGATAGGGAATCATCTGACCTCGCCCAATCTGACTTGGCAGAGCGAAGAAGGTTCCGCAGCTCGTTCATCAAGCGAAAGCTAATGGCATTGCCCGTCACCTGTGAGCGCCTATTTGAAGGCATTCGTCTCAAGAAAGTTATTGTCATGATGGGCAGACCCGTCAGCGGACCGAAGGAAAAATCAATTTGATAAATGACCTCTGGTATAAAAACGCCGTCGTCTACTGCCTGTCGGTAAGCTCATTTATGGACTCCAGCGGCGACGGAACGGGCGATTTCCAAGGCCTGATGCGCCGCTTGGACTATCTCAGCGGTCTTGGCATCACTGCTATCTGGCTCATGCCTTTTCAAACATCTCCGGGGCGGGATGATGGGTACGACGTCTCCGATTACTACAACGTCGATCCGCGCTATGGGACACTCGGAGATTTCGTAGAATTTACGCATGCGGCCAAACAGCGTGGTATTCGGGTTTTGATCGACCTGGTTGTCAATCACACATCAAACGAGCACGCTTGGTTCAAGTCAGCCTGCGCCGATCCGCACTCACCCTATCGCGATTGGTACGTTTGGTCGAAGAAAAAGCCTGCGAATGCCGATACAGGCATGGTCTTTCCTGGTGTCCAGAAATCGACTTGGACATACGACGAGAAGGCGAAGGCCTACTATTTCCATCGCTTCTACGATTTCCAGCCTGACCTCAACACCGCCAACCCGCTGGTTCAGGCGGAAATTCTGAAGATCATGGGTTTCTGGATCCAGCTTGGCGTGTGTGGGTTCCGCATGGATGCTGTCCCATTCGTTATCGCCGAGAAGGGCGCGGATGTCGCGAAGCCGAGAGAGCAGTATGACATGCTACGGCGCTTTCGGGAGTTCCTGCAGTGGCGCCGTGGCGATGCAATCATCCTTGCGGAAGCCAACGTCTTGCCTGAGACTGACTTGGAATATTTCGGCGATGACGGCGACCGAATGCAAATGATGTTCAACTTCCAGGTCAACCAGACACTTTTTTATGCGCTGGCCGCAGCCGATGCCCGGCCCTTGGTTAAAGCAATGAATGATACGAAGCCCCGGCCGGAGACCGCCCAGTGGGGCATGTTCCTTCGCAATCACGACGAACTCGATCTGGGACGGCTGTCGAATAGGCAGCGCAACGCCGTGTTCGCGGCTTTCGGGCCTGAGAAGGGTATGCAGCTCTACGACCGAGGCATCCGGCGTCGCCTGGCTCCGATGCTAGAAGGCGATCCACGTCGCATCCGGCAGGCCTATAGCCTTATGTTCTCGCTGCCTGGCACTCCGGTTCTGCGTTATGGCGACGAGATCGGCATGGGTGACAACCTGAACCTGCCTGAGCGCAACTGCGCAAGAACGCCAATGCAGTGGTCGACGGAGCCTCAAGCCGGGTTCACGAAAAGCGACAAACCGATGTTGCCGGTCATCAACGAGGGCCCGTACGGCTATCCGCATATCAACGTTGCCGACCAACGCCGCGACGCAGACTCGATGCTCAACTGGATGGAACGACTGATCCGGATGCGCAAAGAAGCGCCAGAGATCGGGTGGGGAGAATGCACGGTCGTCGACACTGGAGACGACGGGGTCCTGGCTCTACGTTACGACTGGCGCAACAACTCCGTGCTGGTCATCCATAACCTTCATCCGAAACCTGTCGAGTTCATGATCAGGCCCAACGAGGCCGTGGGGGAGGGTGCGAAACTCATCGACATAATGGATGGCGGAAATAGTGAGGCGGACAGTGAAGGGCACCATCGGTTGCTGCTCGATGCCTACGGCTACCGGTGGTATAGGCTCGGCGGGCTTGACTATCTCCTCACCCGTTCGGAGGTGTAAGCTCCAAAGTTGTGGGTACCGCGCGGACCTAAAACGCTGGACGCCGCCGACAACAATCATTTTTCTGGTGGTGAGGTTCAATTCCTCCTCGACCTAGACCAGGTGAGAAAGGTGGTTCGTATCCACTCCCTGCGAAAGCAGGCTTTCTTCCCGTTGGTAAGGTTGGTCTCGCAGTCCGGGAAAGACGGGCGACGGTATGGCTAAGCCACGGGACTAAATGCCGCCTAGCGACATTCGAACTCACCAACTCGGCCAGCGAACTCCTGTGAGTCTGGGACGCGATACCTGCACTGCCTGCCGTCCTCCAGGCGGTCTGCCATGAAGTCCATCGACCAGACCATGTTCGGTTGATCCGGGACGGTCAGCGTATCGGGTTTGTTCCGCTTCAAGCGCTTTCTTGGCTTGATCCGTAGGTTCAATTCCAACTCGCGTATTACCGGTAGACCCGTTTGTGATTCCACAGATGCCCCCGGATATTGCGCAGGTAAAGGAAGCACAGACCGCAGCCCCAGCTCTTCCTTTGCTCGCGTCAGCCGAATGAGGAGATCGGCGATCTGTTCGTTCTCCTCGCTCAGCTTGGCACTGTAACGATAGCAGGTCTCGCTGACCTCGAAGGTGCGGCAGGCGAGGGCAATACTCACCCCGGGTAACGCTACTGCATTCCCGGCTATCCACTGGCCGGCAGGCAAATGCTCGCATTTGCCGTAAGGCTCCCGGCGTTGAGATGGCTGCATCTTCTGGCTTTGATTTAACGAGTCGTGACCCATTGCGAAAGCTTTAATCACATCAGCGTGAGCCCAAACGGTTACCCGGCACCATTGCTGGCCGGCCGAAAAAGTCCTACTAGGATTGCATGAGATTACAGATTTGGATTATCGCGGGACTTTCAAGCGCGATCCTATGGGTCGGTTCGTTTAACGCTGCCCGCGATACCTATCGGGCAGCGCAAGCTGCGTACCTGATTCCAAACTTGGAAATCCGGCACAACATCAAACAAATCGTGACGACTGTTTTCCGCGCCTAGCCCTCGCCACGAACCGCATTTAACCAGCAACGGCCGGAAAGATGTGAGTGAGGTAAGCAGACATCACACCAGAGTTCCAAAGCCCAAGAAGAACGACAAACGCTATGACAGCGGCTGCAGCTGCTGCTCGTTTCGCTATTTTTATAGCGGTGAACCTAAGCGTTGGCCGTTTCGAGACCTGGTAAGGGGTAATCATATTCCTGAAGAATATATCGATGTCGTGATGGTGGCCGCTGGCTACAAGTTGGGAGTATCTTTCTTCAGAAATAGGCATGTATTCGGCGGAGTAGCCTGATTTGAGATGGGCCTTAAGCCGTTTTCTATGGGGATAGTACCTAACATTAAGTACATCTTGGGTGTCTAAGCGCTTCCAGGCCATTTTTTGCTCCAACCTATCCGAAAATCACAGATCATTTTCTATGCAGATTGCCAACTGGCAACAGACCCCAGGTCCCTGATCACATCAATATAGCAGATATGTCCGAGATCGGCACACGGCCTGTGTGTATTAACTTGTCAGAAATGATCACGCAAAATGCCTATGATCATCCTTAACAAGAGATGTATTATTGCTCCATTCCACAATGGAGATGAACTCCTATGCCAAAATTTGCTGCTAGAATTTTAGCCGAAGACCAGACTGTTGAAACGGCTCATTTAGAGGCCGCTGTCGACTATTTGACCGAGAAGTTACTCGCCGCTGCTGCCAACAACGAACCGGCGCGTTTTATCACTTACCGCAACCGGTTGGTTTTAGAGCACACCCTATGCCTCAGGCATGAGCGGAAAACCTGACGGGTTATCAGCGATCGTCATACTGACAGAAACAACGCCAAACACGGTTCGAAGCTCAGGCTCTCATTGGGCCTGATCGTCAAAGCCAGCCAAGAAGGTGGCAGATCTCTACTGCTAACCCCGCCCATATCGCAAGAATTGCACCCGCAACAGAATATATGACCCGAAAGCTGAACTTTGGTCTTTCCATTACCGGCAGACGAGTGATGGGGCGAAAGAGTTTCACCACCCACCCAAATCACATCTGTGGGTTCTCAACATCCAGCCCCGCTACCCTAACCGGAGGCGGGGTCTCGCGGCGTAACTTCTCCAAGCAATGAACTGGAATATTAGAAGGTCGTTTATCGGAAGTGAAAACAACGATTGGAAAAGGCGACATGACCGGGATGAATGATGATGCCCGCTACGTCCACATATCCGAGCGGGTCCACAACCATGCCCGCCAGATTGCCTATATCGACGTCCGGATGCGTCAAGGCTTTACGGACATCGCCTCGCAGCCGCGTGGGCTTGCCGATGACTTCCGAGGGGGGAGCCGTACCCAATGGCCGCTGCTGATCGGGTTCAGCACGGTTGCCATTACGATCTTTGGGGGCTTCGCTACTTCGCCCTACAGCCCATCAAGGACAATTTTGCCCAGGTACGAGAGGATGCTCGCTTAGAGGCATCCAACACAAAGGCCAGCCTGTCGACGGTCGTCACGTCCATGGTGACCCAGCAGGAACTAAAATGGCGCACCGATCGCGGCCTTGAGGATCGCAAGCGTACCGACGACACCTTGGCCGATCTCCACACAGCCCAGGTCCCACGCGCCGAACTCGAGCGCGTCTTCTCAGGCTATGAACAGCGGTTTCAAGCTTTGGAGCGTCAGAACGATCGACAGAACAAAGATGCGGCGAACACATAATCGACCCGCGACCGTACTCTTGAGCTCCGTGAGCGTCTTGACAGAGTGGAGCGGGACCGCGCTAGGCCAGCTGGGTAATGGGTGAAGCGGAGCGGGGTTCCCGCAACGCTCCCAAGAACTTAACCCGGCTAAGTTTTCAAAATAATGGTCGGAGTGGAGAGATTCGAACTCCCGACCCTCTGGTCCCAAACCAGATGCGCTACCAGGCTGCGCTACACTCCGAACTTCTGGTGAGGCGGGGATACACAATTCATTCCCTCGCCGCAACAGCAAATGTGGTCCGAGCTACTCGCCAGGGCATTTTAATGTCTGCGCCGCCGATACAGGCGCTCTTCGGCTGACGAGAGGGGCAGTCAGACACGGAACTGCGTTCCTTCGAGCGGCCTGTGCTGTTGACCTGAACAAGCTTTTGGCTGGACCTTCCGCTATCCGCGGTCGAACCTGGTCAGAAACTCAGACACGGTTCTCATGCAGAGTTCCTTTTCCTCGACATGCGGCATGTGGCTGGAATGTTCGAACAGCACCCATTCGCAATTTGGAACATGGTCCACATAGGGCTTGACCACCAGCGGTGTCGCCTCGTCGTGCTTGCCTGAGATCAGCAGGGTCGGGGCCACGATGCGGTGGAGCCGATCCTCGATGGTCCAGTCCTTCATCGTGCCGATGACATGAAACTCGGTCGGTCCGTTCATGTTGCGATAGACGGTGTTGTCCTCGTCCATGATTGCGAAGGTGCGCGCCACTTCCGGCGGCCAGGGGCTGACGCGGCAGACGTGTCGATCATAGAAGACGCGCGAGGCTGCGATATATTCGGGATCGGTGAGGGTGCCGGCCTGTTCATGGCGCAGCAAGGTGTCCTGAACCTCGGCCGGCAGTTCGAGCCGCAGGCGGTTGGCCTCGGCAACCCAGGTGTGCATGTCGGCAGGCGAGTTGGCAATGACAAGCGCTTTCAGGCCCGGCGGTTGCCGCACGGCGTGCTCGGCACCCAGCATCCCACCCCAGGACTGGCCGAGGAATGCGTATCGGTTCCTTATGCCGAGATGGTCGAGGAGCGTGTCGAGCTCCTCCAGAAACAGGGCAGGCGTCCAGAAGTCCGGCCCCATCTCCGGCAGGCGGGTGGAGTTGCCGTTGCCCAACTGGTCATAATGGATGACCGGCCGGCCATCGAGCGCGGCGATATCCTTGAACGAGTCGACGTAATCATGGGTACAGCCGGGGCCGCCATGGGCCACCACCAGGGGCAGCTTGTCGCTGTCGAGGGATCCCGTGATCCGAAACCATGTCTTGTATGTGCGGAACGGTAGATAATCTTCCTTCGAGGTCACGTCGGCCACCTGCATCTCCATCCTTCAGAAGCAAAAGGCCAGCATAGAGGCGCCGGAGGCACACCGGCAGCTATCACAAGTTATAGGATGGCTTGCTGTCGAGCAGCCGGTAATGGGTGGCGCGAACGACGGCCTGCGTGCGGTTCTTGGCGCCCAGCTTCTTTGCCGCGGCATTCAGGTGCATGACGACCGTCGGCACCGAGCGCTCGATGATACGGGAAATTTCCTTGGCGGAAAGCCCTTCCGCCGAATAGCGCAGACATTCGCGCTCACGCTCTGTCAACCGCATCTTGCCGACGCTGAGGGCAGCCTGGTCGAACAGCTCGAAGGCTGCTTCGTGAAAGACTTGGGCAAGCAACCCGAAGTCGGCAATGGTGCGCAGCGCGTGTGTTTCGGCATCGCGGTGCTGGCCGAAGCGAACGCCGGTGACCGTGGCATAGTCGCCGCGCGGCATGTGGACCGGCACCGTCACCCCGGTCGACATGTCACGCTCGCTGAGATAGCGGGCGACCGGGGCGCTGTCCTCGCTCATAAAGCGATTGATCGGCGTGTCGGCGCTAGGGTTGTAATCCCAGAAGAATGGCGCGCAGGTCCGCAGTGCAACCTGCTGGACCGGGTCGAAGCGGAAATAGCCCCGGTCGTACCAGTATTCGTGCATATCCTCGGAAATGTTGCGTAGCTTCAGCAATGACGGGATCATGATGCCGCCGGAGAGGTCATAGGGCACCGGCGTATAGTCGTAGATCAGTGCCTCGAAGCCAAGTTGCTTGGCCGCTTCGAACGCCTGGTCGATGCGCCCGTCGAGGGTCGTATGGGCGTAAAACTGTCGCCGGATTGTGCCAATCTCATCTAGCATCGCTTTTTCCTCAGCCGTCTCATGTCGACCTATCACTTCTTATAGCTGGTAACCCAGTCGGTTTCCGGTAAAAAATTAGCCATGCACAAATGTTGAGCAAGGGAAATCTTGCGGGAGTGTGATGATGTGGCAGGAAATGCAGCCGGACGCGCGCTATGAGGTCGACGTCGACGGCTATCGCGTCGTCGCCTACAGCTTTGGCAGCGGCGACGAGACGGTGCTCTGCCTGAACGGCGGGCCGGGACTTCCCTGCGACTATCTGCGCGAGGCTCACAGCTGTCTCGCCGCCAAGGGCTATCGCGTTGTGGCCTTCGACCAGCTCGGCACCGGCGCCTCCGATCGACCCACCGACCCGGCGCTCTGGACCATCGAGCGCTATGTCGAGGAGACAGAGACCGTCCGCAAGGCCCTTGGTCTCGGCAAGGTCCATCTGCTCGGCCACTCCTGGGGCGGGTGGCTGGCGATCGACTATGCGCTGCGATATTCGGACAATCTCCACACCCTCATCCTTGAGGACACCGTCGCCGACATGCCGCATCTGATCCAGGAACTGGACCGCCTGCGGTCGGCGCTGGGCTCCGAGACCGTGGCGATGATGCAGAAGCACGAGGCGCAAGGGACTTACGACCATCCGGAATATCAGGCGGCGCTGACGATCCTCAGCTATCGCCACGTGTGCCGGCTTGCCGAATGGCCGGCGCCTGTCCGCCGCTCGCTCGATGACTGGAACATGGCACCCTACATGGCGATGCAGGGCCCCAACGAGTTCCTCTATATCGGCAACCTCAAGGACTGGAACCGGATCCCCGATCTGCCCCGTCTGACCCTGCCCGTGCTGATCACCACCGGCGAGCATGACGAGCTGACACCGGCCTGTGCGCTGCGCATGAAGCTGGCGCTGCCCGATGCCGAGCTGAAGGTGTTTACCAACGCCAGCCATATGCCCTTCTATGAAAACCCGGCCGACTATTATCCGGTCCTTCAAGACTTTCTCTCGCGTCACAGGGCCGGGTAATGCAGAGTATCAAAGACGCTTCCATGCGAACGCGAAGGGGCACTTGCCGCGATGCATCGCTATAGGTTCATCCTCACCCGTCCGCTGCAATTCGTGCCGGTGCTGTTCGGCATCAGCGTCATCACCTTCATCCTCGTGCGGCTCATCCCCGGCGATCCGGTGCGCAATATCCTCGGCACCCGCGCCACGCCGACGGCGATCGCCAATATCCGAGCCCAGTACGGCCTGGACGAGCCCCTGTGGCTGCAGTATTTCTATTTCCTGCGCAATCTTGCCAATGGCGAGATGGGCAAATCCATCCTCTACAAGATCGACGTGCTGAAACTCATCCTGACGCGCATCGAGCCGACCGTGGCGCTGGTCGCGTCGAGCGTCGTGCTGTCGGTGCTGATCGCCGTGCCGCTTGCTGCCATCGCCGCGCGCAGCAACGGGCGTGCCCCCGACCATATCATCCGCATCGTCTCGACCTTCGGCATCGGCTTTCCGCCCTTCTGGTTGGGGCTGATGCTCATCATTCTGTTCAGCGTCGATCTCGGCTGGCTGCCGGTGTCCGGCTATGGCAGCACGATCGGCGAGAAAGCCGCCCATCTGCTGCTGCCGAGCCTGACCATCGCGCTGTCGCTGTCGACGGTGCTCACCCGCAGCCTGCGGACGGCGATGATCGAGGGTCTGAAATCCGACGTCGCAACGGCGGTGAGGGCGCGCGGCATGCCGGAGCGCACCGTCTTCTGGCGTCATGTCCTGCCCAATTCGCTGCTGCCGACGATCAATCTCCTGGCCGTCAACATCGGCTGGCTGATCGGCGGAACGGTGGTCGTCGAAACGGTCTTTGCCCTGCCGGGCATGGGTCAGCTGCTGGTCCGCGCCATCTTCTCGCGCGACTACATGGTGGTCCAAGGCGTCGCCATGGTCTTTGCCTGCGCCACCGTCTTCATCAATTTCATTGCCGATATCGCCACAGTCGCGGTCGATCCGAGGGTCCGCCTATGACTGTGCAAGCCTCCGCGCCACTGGCATTGCGCTGGCACCGCTTCTTCGGCGGGCGGCTGACCCTGGTGGTCGGCCTCGCCATCCTGCTGTTCTTCCTGCTTGTGGCGATCGCTGCGCCGCTGATTGCACCCTACGACCCGATCCTGCAGGGCGCCGATGTCCGGCTGCAGGCGCCGACCTGGCTGCATCCCTTCGGCACCGACAATTTCGGCCGCGATATCCTGTCGCGCGTGATCTGGGGGACCCGGATAGACCTGCAGATCGCGGTCATCGGCGTGCTCTTCCCCTTCCTGATCGGCACGACGGTCGGTACCGTCGCGGGATTTTTCGGCGGGCCTGTCGATGCGATCTTCATGCGCTTGGTCGACATCATCCTCGCCTTTCCCTTTCTCGTACTGATGCTGTCGATCATCGCCATCCTCGGCCCGGGCCTCGGCAGTTTCTATATCGCCATGGCGCTGGTAGGATGGGTGTCCTATGCGCGCCTAATCCGGGCGCAGATGCTGGTGCTGAAAAGCAGCGACTATGCGGTTGCCGCCGTCAGCCTCGGCTTCAGTCGTGCCCGCATCATGTTCCGCCACCTGCTGCCGAATGCCATTGCCGGGTCGCTGGTGTTCTCCATGTCGGATGCCGTCCTTGTGCTGCTCAGCGGCGCGGCGGTCAGCTATCTCGGCCTCGGCGTGCAGCCGCCGGTCGCCGAATGGGGTGTCATGGTTGCCGAAGGCCAGAGCTTCGTGACGACGGCCTGGTGGATCACGCTGTTTCCGGGCCTCTCCATCGTCTGCCTCGCCTTCGGCTTCAGCATGCTCGGCGATGCGCTCGGCGAAGTCTTCGGGGTGCACGAATGAACGATCCCATTCTCTCGGTCCGCGATCTCACGGTGAAGTCGCACCTGCCGGACGGTGTCCGCACACTGATCGACGCCGTTTCGCTCGATGTCCGCAAGGGCGAGATCGTCGGGTTGGTGGGCGAAAGCGGCTCCGGAAAGAGCCTGTTCTGCCGCTCGCTGGTGCGGCTGATGCCGTCGTCGCGTCTCAGGATCGAAAGCGGATCGGTGCTGCTCGAAGGACGCGACCTCACCGCGGTTAGCGACGCCGAGATGCTGAAGGTGCGCGGCGCCGAGATCGGCATGATCTTCCAGAACCCCACCAGCCATCTCGATCCGGTGATGAGCATCGGCGACCAGATCGCCGAGGGTATTCGCTATCACCAGGGGGCGAGCGCCCGGGACGCGCGGGCTGCCGCCGTCGATATCCTGTCGCAGGTCGGGCTGCCGGATCCGGCACGGCAATATGACAGCTACGCCCACGAATTTTCCGGCGGCATGCGCCAGCGGGCGATGATCGGAGTGGCGCTGTCCTGCGACCCGAAGATCCTCGTCGCCGACGAGCCGACGACGGCGCTTGATGTCACCATTCAGGCGCAGATCCTGCGTCTGTTAATGGACATCCGCGATCGGCGCGGCCTTTCGATCATCCTCATCACCCACGACCTCGGCGTCGTGGCCCAGACCTGCGATCGGATCGCGGTGCTGCGTGGCGGCAGGCTGCTGGAAGAGGGGCCGAAGCGCACCGTCCTGTCGACGCCGCGGGATCCCTATACCGTCAGCCTGATCGCCAGCCATCCGTCGATCGCGGCGGAGGGTGGGCCAGCCCCTGCTGAAGCAGCCCCAATAGCCGCCACCATCCGGCCCTTGCTCGAGGTCGACGACCTGCACGTCCGCTTTGCAAGCGGCGGCGGGTTGTTCGGCGCGCGCGGCAAGACCGTCAGCGCGGTTGCGGGCGTCAGCCTGCGCATCATGCCCGGCGAGAGCGTCGGCGTCGTCGGCGAAAGCGGCAGCGGCAAGAGCACGCTTGCGCGCGCCATCCTCGGCCTGACGCCGCTGTCTTCGGGCCATGTCAGCTTCGAGGGCGTGGATCTCGCCCAGCAGAAGAGCGCGGCGCTGTTCAAGCTGCGCCACGAGGCTGCGATGGTGTTCCAGGACCCCTACAACGCCCTCAATCCGCGGATGCGCATCGGCGACATGCTGGCGGAAGTGCTGAGGGTCCAAGGGGCGACGCCGGTTGCCGAGATACCCGCCCGGATCGGTCAGCTTCTCGATCTCGTCGGTCTCGAGCGGGAGTTTGCCGACCGCAAGCCGCGCAGCATGAGTGGCGGCCAGTGTCAGCGGGCCGGCATCGCCCGGGCGCTCGCCGTCGATCCGAAGCTGATCATCGCCGACGAATGCGTCGCCGCCCTTGATGTGACCATCCAGGCGCAGATCGTCGAGCTGTTTCGTGACCTGAAGCGCAAGATGAACCTGACGCTGATCTTCATCGCCCATGACCTGGCGATCGTGCGCAATCTCTGCGACCGGGTCGTCGTCATGTACCGCGGCGAAGTCGTCGAGGAGGGCCTCTGCGCCGAGGTCTTCGCGCGGCCCAAGCATCCCTATACCGCGGCACTCATCGCGGCCATTCCGGACATCGACCCGGACCGGCCGCTGCTTGCCGACATCCACGGCGATCCGCCTCTAGCGTCGCCACATCTTCTCGAACGCCTGCCATAACAACAAAGGGAACGACATCATGATCAGCAAATGGAAAACAGTCGGGCTTGCAGCCCTCTTCGCCGGCCTCAGCCTCAGCGCCAGCTTTGCCGAGGCGGCAGGCGTGCTTACCATCGGCCGCCGCGAGGATTCGACCACCTTCGATCCTATCAAGACCGCCCAGAACATCGACAACTGGGTGTTCTCCAACGTCTATGACGTGCTCGTGCGCGTCGACAAGACGGGCACCAAGCTGGAGCCGGGTCTTGCCGAAAGCTGGACCATCTCCGATGACGGCCTGACTTATGTCTTCAAGATCCGCGACGCCAAGTTCTCCGACGGCTCGCCGCTGACCGCCGAGGACGCCGCCTACAGCCTGCTGCGCATCCGCGACGACAAGGCTTCGCTGTGGAGCGATTCCTACAAGGTCGTCGACACGGCCGTCGCCACCGATCCCCGCACTCTGACCGTCAAGCTGAAGAACCCGTCTGCGCCGTTCCTGTCCACGCTGGCGCTGCCCAACGTCTCGGTGATCTCGAAGAAGGCCATGGAGGCGCTCGGCTCGGACGGCTACAGCGAAAAGCCTGTGGCCTCGGGCGCCTTCGTCGTTGACGAGTGGCGCCGCGGCGATCGCGTGATCCTGAAGAAGAACCCCTATTTCTGGCAGGCGGACCGCGTCAAGCTCGACGGCGTCGAATGGATTTCCGTGCCCGACGACAATACCCGCATGCTGAACGTACAGGCCGGCCAGCTCGATACCGCGATCTTCGTTCCCTTCTCACGCGTCGCCGAGTTGAAGAAGGACCCGAACCTCAATGTCGACATCGACCCTTCCACTCGCGAAGACCACCTGCTCATCAATCACGAGCATGGCGCGCTGGCGAAGAAAGAGGTCCGTCAGGCGCTCGATTTCGCTATCGACAAGAAGGCGATCATCGATGCCGTCACCTTCGGCCAGGGAACTGTCGCGAATTCCTACATTCCGAAGGGCGCGCTCTACTACTACGCCGACAACATGCAGCGCCCCTATGATCCTGAGAAGGCCAAGCAGATGCTGGCGGCGGCCGGTGCTTCGGACCTGAAGCTGAACTACCTGCTGCGCGCCGGCGACGAGGTCGACGAGCAGATTGCCGTGCTGCTGCAGCAGCAGCTGCAGAAGGCCGGTATCACCGCCAACCTGCAGAAGGTCGATGCGAGCCAGGAATGGGACATGGTCGTTGCCGGCGACTACGATATCTCGGTGAACTACTGGACGAACGATATCCTCGATCCCGACCAGAAGACCACCTTCGTGCTCGGCCACGATTCCAACAACAATTACTCGACCCACTACAAGAACGAGAAGGTCAAGGAACTGGTGGCTGCAGCCCGCCTGGAGCTCGATCCGGCCAAGCGCCAGCAGATGTATGTTGATCTGCAGAAGATGGCCAAGGACGACGTCAACTGGATCGACCTCTACTATAGCCCCTATATCAACGTCTCGCGCAAGAACATCGACAACTTCTACCAGAACCCGCTCGGCCGCTTCTTCCTGGAAGACACCGTCAAGAACTGAGTTTGAGCTGATTTGGGCCGAACAGAACAGACCGCCGCGAGCCTCGCGGCGGTCTCCTTTTTGAGATCTGCGGTCAGATGGCCGTCGACAGCCGCTCGGCGGTATAGAGGCCACGCAGCTTTTCGCAAATCGGGCCCGGTCGGCCATTGCCGATTTCCACGTCGTCGATCCTGACCACCGGTGTTGCGAAATTGGTCGCGGAGGTGACGAAGGCTTCGGCGGCCTGCTTGGCTTCCTCTACCGTGAAGGCCCGCTCTTCGACTTTAATACCGGCACTCCTTGCAAGCTCGATGATGCCCGCCCGCGTGATCCCATGCAGGATCGCGTGCGAGAGGCCGCGCGTGACCAGCGTGCCGTCAGCCTTGACGATATGCGCGCTGGCAGAGCTCGCCTCGGTGACCATGCCATCCTCGACAAGCCAGGCATCGTCGGCGCCGCGTCGCGTCGCTTCCATCTTGGCCATCGAGGGATAGAGCAGTTGCACCGTCTTGATGTCCCGCCGCTCCCAGCGCCAGTCCGGCACCGTGGCGATGGAGATGCCCGTCTGGTTGCGGGGATTTTCGAGGATGGCCTTGGCCTGGGTAAAGAGGACTGTCGTCGGCGTAGGCGCCGCGGGATAAGCGAAATCACGATCGGCGGGCCCGCGGCTCACCTGCAGATAGATCAGCCCCTCGTCGAGGCCGTTGCGCTCTACGATCTCGCGATGGACGGCAAGCAGTGCCTCCTCCGACAGCGGGCAGACGATGCCGAGCTCGGACAGCGAGCGCTGAAGGCGGGCGGTGTGGCCCCTATAATCGATCAGCTTACCGCCAATGACGGCGGTCACCTCGTAGATTGCGTCTGCGAACAGGAAGCCCCGGTCAAAGACCGAAACCTTGGCCTCGGCTTCAGCAAGCCATTCGCCATTCAGGTAAACAATGCGGTTCAATAGGCCAGCCCCTTTGAACATGTGGAACGATATGTGTCGCAATGACGCGTGGCGATAGCTCTTGCGACGAAAAATTCGAGGAACTGAAGCGAGTATAAAGTATCGCTTCCGGGATCACAGCGCACTTGGAATACCACCGCAAGGCACGATATGGTGCGGCGGCCTGAGACGGGTCGCATAGGGCAAGTCACGTTCGCCTTTCTACATACTCCTGGATCCTCATCGCCAGCGCCTCTGGCTGAGCTTCTATGGTCTGAAGACGAAGCTCCGGCGTTTCTGGAGCCTCATACGGTGAATCGACGCCGGTAAAGTTACGGATATCACCTGCTAAAGCCCGCTTGTATAGTCCCTTTGGGTCTCGCCTCACGCACTCCTCCAGAGGTGTGTCGACGAACACTTCGACAAACTCTCCGGAACCCATCAATTCGCGCGCCAGTTGCCTCTCGGAACGGAAAGGAGATATCACCGAGACTATAACGATCAGACCGGCATCGACCATCAATTTTGCGACTTCTGCAATCCGGCGGATGTTTTCTACCCGATCGGCGTTCGTGAAACCAAGATCCCGATTTAGCCCATGGCGGACATTATCGCCGTCAAGAAGGATGGTGTGCCGCCCGCTAGCATGCAGCACCCTTTCCAGAGTATTGGCGATTGTCGACTTTCCGGACCCAGATAACCCTGTCAGCCATATCACTGCGGGTTTCTGGTTCATCAGATCAGCGCGCGAACTCTTGCTCACGTCTAGCGCTTGCCAGTGGATATTCCGTGCGCGTCGCAATGCAAAATCGATCATCCCAGCGCCTACAGTCGCGTTGGTGTAGCGGTCGATCAGGATGAAGTTGCCGGTGACGCGATTGCTCCGAAATGGGTCGAAAGCGATTGGCGACTGAAGACCAAAGGTACAGACGCCGAATTCATTCATGGCGAGCGTATTTGCGGCAATCTGAGAGAAATTATGAATGTCGATGGTGTGCTTCAGGTTGGTAACGCTTGCGGTCACGCTGTCGCATTCTGTCCGGAGGATATAGCTTCGGCCCGGAATTAGCGGTTCGTGATCGAACCAGATGATATGGGCTTGAAATTGATCGCCGACCTGCGGTGGAGCATCGGGTGCAGCCAATATGTTGCCCCGCGACACATCAAGTTGGTCATCTAGTACGAGCGTTACAGCTTGGCCTTCCCGTGCTTCCTCGAGCGGACCGTCCATGCTGACGATTTCCCTTACCCGCGAGAGTTTGCCCGAGTTAGCGACCACGACAGGCTCGCCTACTGCAATTTTTCCCGAAGCGACTTGGCCCGCAAGACCGCGGAAATCTCGGTCCGTCCTCGACACATACTGAACAGGAAAGCGGAAAGGACTATCGATATAGGCATCGTCGACCGGTACATTCTCCAAATGTTCGAGCACCGTTGGGCCTTGGTACCACGGCATATTGGTTGAGCGGTGGATAACATTATCACCAAAGCGTGCGGATATCGGGATTGGTACGGCCGTGATGAAGTCAAGATTCTTTGCGAATTCGCGATAGTGTGATGCGATCTCGTCGAAGGTTCTTTCGTCGTAGCCGACGAGGTCGATTTTGTTCACTGCCAAGATGACATGTCGGATTCCAAGCAATGACGCGATTATGGAGTGCCGCCTCGTTTGAGACAAAACACCCCGACGCGCGTCCACCAGCAAGACAGCCAGATCCGCTGTCGAGGCCCCGGTCGCCATGTTGCGGGTGTATTCCTCGTGACCGGGCGTATCTGCAACGATAAATTTGCGTTTTTCGGTGTCGAAAAAGCGATAGGCGACATCAATGGTGATGCCTTGTTCGCGCTCGGCCTCAAGGCCATCCAGGAGGAGTGCGAAATCGAAGTCACCATCGATTGTTCCATGCCGGGCGCTGTCACGCTCGAGGGCCGCGAGTTGATCGTCAAATATATGGCTTGAATCGTATAGCAGGCGTCCGATGAGGGTAGACTTTCCGTCGTCGACGGAGCCACAGGTGAGGAAGCGTAAAAAAGACTTTTCTCCCTGTGTCTCGAAGTCGTCTGATATCGAAGAGGAAGGGCGGTGTCGCTGGGCCACAATCATCAAAAATATCCTTCCTTTTTCTTCTTCTCCATGGAGCCAGAGCCGTCTTTGTCGATGAGACGACCTTCTCGCTCTGAGGTCCGAGCAAGGCGGGTTTCTGAAATGATGTCCTCTCTTGTCATCGCATCAGACTCGATGGCGCCGGTGAGGGGGTAGCAACCCAACGTGCGGAAACGGACAAGCTTTTCCTCTACCTTATCCCCGGCGCGGAGCGGCATGCGATCGTCATCGACCATAAGCAGGGTTCCGTCGCGTTCGACAACCGGCCGTTTGCTAGCAAAATACAGAGGAACAACGGGAATATCCTCGGCTAGGAGGTACTGCCACACGTCGATCTCCGTCCAGTTTGACAGCGGAAAGACGCGTATGGATTCGCTGGGGCTAATACGGGTATTGTAGGTTTTCCACATTTCGGGACGCTGGCTCTTGGGATTCCAAGCGTGCTGGCTGTTGCGGAACGAGAATATCCGCTCTTTCGCTCGGGATTTTTCTTCGTCACGGCGCGCACCACCGAAGGCGGCATCGAACTTGTACATCTCAAGCGCCTGCCGCAGCGCCAGCGTTTTCATAATATGTGTGTGAGTGTCCGACCCGTGCGTGAATGGGTTGATATTCTGCTCCAATCCATCTGGGTTTATATGGATTATCAGATCCAGTCCGAGTTCCTTGAAAGTCCGGTCGCGAAAGGCGATCATCTCCTTAAACTTCCACGTGGTGTCGATGTGCAAGAAGGGAAAGGGCGGCTTAGCAGGGTAAAATGCCTTCCGAGCGAGGTGCAGCATCACCGAAGAATCCTTGCCAACAGAATACAGCATCACCGGGCGCGCAAAATTGGCTGCAACTTCCCGAATTATGTGAATCGACTCTGCTTCAAGACGATCAAGGTGGCCAAAGCGAAAATGTTTGCGTGATCTATGCATAGCTTTTTGCCTTTCTAAAACCGACGGCTTGTCCCCAATGCGGTTGCCGATCCAGGCAGAGCCAAATCAAATTGATAGCGTGATCGTTGAGGCCAGACAGGGCTGATCATCACCGAGAAGTTACCCGGCGTCCCAACCTAGATTCGACCCGCTTCCTAAGTATGTTTCCGGTCCGATGTCGGGGTCAAGTTCCTGGGGCACTCTTTCTATCGATGGTCCCTGCCGGAGATTGCCTCCTTACCGTCGGATTTGCGGGCTTCGATCACCAGGCCCGGTTGACGCGCGTCCGAAGCCCCAGCGTCCTCCATTCGACGAAATATCACTGAGCGGTCGAGCGAGGGGAAATCCTTCCGCAGCGTTCGCATTGGCAATCGTCGGTGACGATTTGGGGCGGAGCGCTTACGACGTGAATACGTTCTCCAAGCACGACGCAGGCGGCGGGCAATCAGCAGAAAAGGACTGACTGGTCCCGTTCTCTTTTCTTGATATCGCGCGAGTGGCGAGCCATAACCAAGCAGAGTGCCGACGGGCGATTTGATCCAGGCCGTTGTGAAGTCCATCGTTTCTAACCAATCCGAGAGAATCACAAACTGCTTAAATCGCTCACCTCTTTTTGAGGGAACCTGTTAAAACCGGCGGCTACCGGGTAGCCGGTGACATACAAAAGGTGAAGATATGACTTCCTGTCGCTTTATCGCCAATGAACGCGCAATTTCAGAATTTGTGGGAATATCTTTCGATACACTCCTTATCGATGAAGCGCGGGGCTTCCCCAATCTCGTTTTCAGCGGCTGGGTTGCTGCTCAGCACAAGGTCGTACTGAGTATTGTATTCCGCGTGGAACTTTCGATCAATGTTTCAAAAGTTGAATTCGAGCGGCCCGATGTTGTCAGCGCCTTCCCGGATTATAATATTCCGCTGATATCCGGATTCAATGGCGCCGTAAGCCTGGTAGGGCTGGGTACGAAATTTAGAATCTCGGTTGGAGTGGTCACGAGAAGCGTCATTGATGAAAAAGAAGATAGAGTCAACATCGGGTATATTCACGGCGAGCAAGATCGTTTCTTTACCGAGCTGAAGACTGCTCCACAAATTCGCCCCGTCCTCGTTACCGCCAACGGCAGAAGCGGGACGACGTACATGATGCGGTTGATTTCGGCGCACCCGCAGATTGCTGTTGAAACGAGCTACCCCATGGAGACCCGGTTAGCGGCTCACTATGCGAAAGTGGCGAAGATAAATTCGGAGCAAAATCTCTACAGAGATTCCAAGCTTAACGAACAATTTAAAGATATAGATCGCGGCCAGACCGCTTTATATCCAAATCCGTATTTTAACTATGAATACCTGCAAAACAAGAAAGACAATCTAATAAATCGAAATATTGTCTCACGCCTAGCGGATGCAAACGCATTTTGCGCTGTGTCATCCATCGACACGATATACACGGAAATTGCCGCCAAGCAGTTTAAAGGCGGCGCGAGATATTTTGTCGAGAAGAGTAGACCCTCGTTTATCCCGGATTTAGTTCAAGAAATATACGGTGATTTTTGCAAGGAAATAGTGCTTGTTCGAGACCCGCGCGATGCGCACGCGTCTGCTCTAGCATTTAACGAGCGTAGGAAAACGAAGGATTTTGGAGCCAACAACGCAAAAGATGCGCATGATTTTATCGACATCCGGAAAGAGCTGTTTTCGAATGTGATCGATGGTTGGCGGCGCAGGAAGGAGACGTCCTTCTTTGTCAGGTACGAGAACCTGATTGAGGATACATTTGGCACCCTCTCCGGCATTTTGCGCTATCTCGATGTTGATAATTCACCGGCGGTCATGGCCATGATGATTGAAACGGCAAATGCTGAGACGAGCGAAATAAAGAATCACAAAACAAGTGAGTCTTCCAAGGATTCAATTGGTCGGTGGCGACGTGATCTAGAGCCCTCACTGGCCCGCTATGCATCTGAACTCATGGAAGCAGACCTCCTGGAGGCGGGGTATCCGCTCGATTGATGATCCTGCTCAATTCGAGGTCATTTGTGCATCGGGTATCGAGACGGCCTTCGAACTAAATCCTTATCAGCATTCGCCGCAATAGCAGCTGCCGTGCTTTGTCAACTGGAGCTAGGGGCATGAGAGCGGTCGCCCGATTTTCGCACGCTTGACTGTTTCAACTGCGACGCGCATAGATTGAAATCAAATGGTTAATGTGTTGCTTTGAAAGCTTAGGCATGCTGTATTCTATTCATTTTCTGCGATTTTTTGCCGCAGCTGCCGTAACTCTACACCATAGCCTAGGCGATACGAAGGTTGACGTCGGCGCTGCTGGTGTCGATGTATTTTTTATAATCAGTGGGATAGTGATATTTCTTTCAACTCGGCCTGGTGAAACCGCATATGAATTTTGGATGCGGCGTTTCATACGTGTTGTGCCTTTGTACTGGGTGGCGACCGCCGCATTTATAATCGTGAAATACATATGCTGGAGGGATTTGCCTACCCTGTCACAGGTTATTAGGTCCTTAATGCTGTTTCCTTTATTTGGTTCGGGTCCAAATAACCTACCATTGTACTTCCCGGCGTGGACGCTGCAGTACGAAATGCTGTTTTATATAATTTTTACAATTGCTTTGCTGATAAGCCGAAACTATGCGAAGTCGGTTGTTTTTCTTGTGCTTTTATTTCTTTCGTCCGTGACTCTTCCCATTTTCTGGGCTGACGGAAACGAGTATTTTCAGTCGTCGATGTGTCTGGAATTTGCCTACGGAATAGTCATATACGCGTTGATCGCAGGTAAGTTGAAAATACCTCCATCCTTAGGTGTGATGGCCATAGTCTTAAGCGTTTTAGTTTTTTCTCTGAACTATCGGCTTGGCTCGACCAGCCGTGCCTTGTCATGGGGACTGCCGGCCGCCTTGCTTGTAGGAGGAATGCTTGCTTTCGAGGGCAGCAAGTGGCTGAGATACAGAGTGTTTGTCACGCTGGGGGATGCTAGCTACGCAATTTACCTCAGTCATATTTCGCTTCAGATCTTCATCGGAGAAGCTGCCAAGTGGTATCGAGTGGATCTAGATAGTAGTCCTCTTTTGAAGATTGCGATTTTGTTCACTTCATCGATATTGGTGGGCATGCTGAGCCATTTCGTCATTGAAAAGCCAATGCTGAAATTGTTGCGACGTTGCCTGCCAAGAAAACAAGAAAACTAGGTTACGCTGTTGCTCCCGACCTTCGCCAATACGAGGGTGCCGAGAAACGGTGGGCGGAACGTACACGTCCGCGGTATATCTCGGGGGGAAAATTCATCCATCGATGCACTTTCCACAACATCCGGAAATTCAGCCCTAGTCGGTGACTAGGACGCCTTGGTCGGCAGTCTGTATTTCGCTCGGCTTGTCTGCGAGCACCACTATCTTGGAAAGCTGCCACGGCACCGCCGATCACTTTTCCCCGTCGGAACTCACCCACGGCCGGCAAAACCGGCCGTGGGTCTAATCGTCAGCCGATCTTCCTGATCATCACGGTACCGGCGAAATCCGGGATAGGGATGATAAATTCAGGCTTGTCTGCGAAAAATTCCTCGATGGCACGGATCGCCCCATCCCAGCACAGGCTCATATAGTCGTGCATGATCAGGAAGCCGCCGGTGTTGAGCCGCGGGTAGAAATATTCGAGGCCGGCCTTGATAGGAGCGTGCAGGTCGGTGTCGATGTGGACGACGCAGTAACGCCTGTTTTCATCGAGCTGGGAGGCCGTTTCGGGAAAAAATCCCTGGATATATGAAGTGTTTTCGGCGCCCACGCGGCTTTTCACGTAGTCCAGCGCGGTGTCGCTGAAAGCTCCCGTCAGGTGCTGCTCGTTGGTTTCGAGATCGCGGACGTCGAAACCTTCGAATGTGTCCAGAAGATAGAGCTGCTTGGACATCTTGCGGGCGAAGTTGGCGAAGAGAACTGCCGTGTCGCCCTTGTAGACACCAAGCTCGACAACGTCGCCTTCGATACCATCTTTTTGGATTAGATCGAAAGCCATTGCCAAAGCGTAGAAGCGAACCATGTCGCCATTGCCGTAGGTGATGCTGTTCTTTTCTTCACCGAACTGGCCGCCAAGCGACCGGTATTTGCTGAGCTGGGAGCTGTAGCGCTCGGGAACATGGCCGAGGAAGGTGCCGGTCGGCAGGTTGGCTTCTTCCGTCTTAAGGCCGGGCTGCGGCTGGGCGCTTTGCTGGGAGCCGGCATTGCGCTCCAGTAGCTCCAGTTTCCGGCCAAGAGTGGCAACGGAATCACCATATTGCTTCTCGACGACAGCGAGACGCTGTCCAAAATCGGTCAAGGCGTCGCCGTGATGCTCTTCGACCCGCCCAATACGCTCATGGATTTTAAGCAAACGCTCCGAAAGTATGCGAATTTCTTCAGAAATTGATATATTAGTGTTGTCCACTTGTTTTCCCCCATTTGACGCGCAAAGCGCCTTTTGTAATCCTCAAAAACGCTTGTCGCTATCCCTTTACTCTCCTGATGTAGCGCTTCATCAGTATGACAATAAGACGAATAGGCGAGGTCAATCGCCAAGATCGCGAGCGATAGATTATTTCGATCTGATCCTGCAGGGCGCGGATGCGGGCATGATCGCGCTGCTTCTGATCCTCGCGGTCCGCAAGCTGGCGCCTGAGTGAAATACCCTGGAGTTCAAGGTTGCCCAATTCGTGGTCCATTTTTTTCAATTGGAATGAGAGGTCGGTCCTTTCGCGCTTCTCCGCGATGACTTTATTTCCCAAGCTGGCGATTTGGCGCTTCAGATCCTCGACGTCATTTTTCAGCCACGCCGTGTCGATCTGCAGCTGATGTTTCTCCGCACCATCGGCAATCGCCTTGGATCTCAATATGGTGACGTCCGTCCGGCAGGCTTCGAGATCAAGCCGATCGTTTGTCCATTGATCCAGAATTGCATTGCCTCCGCTGCGGCTCGCAGCGCCTTCGCGCAATATCTCAACCGCATATTGGGGCTTGTTCATCATCGCCAGGGCGAGGTCGTCGGCAGTCTCGATGTTAAGCAGCAATTCACATTTGCGCGGTGAGTATGCACGACAAACTTCAGCATTCTGGTCGATCGCTCCGACAATAGCGACCTCGCGTGCACCGCGGAAAATGTCGTTCTCGTTGCGGTTAAAGTTCTGCGGATTGAAGGCATCGACGACATGGGCAAAGGTCGTGTAGCCCATGCCCTTCAGCAATGCCACCGTCCGCAAACCGTCGTCCAGGCTGTTGCATTCGGCATAGATAGTCGGTCGCAACTGCGCCAAAGTTTTGACGGAACCTTTAAGCACCTCCTCCTCCATCCCCTCGACGTCAATCTTGATAAGATCGCACTGCGCGATTTGGAGGGAATCGATGCTGATGGTGCGGACCTTGAGGGCGGTGTCTGAATGTTCTTTGATCGCGACGATGGAGGTACTGCCGAAACTCTCCGCACTTTCCGGATCGATCGCGACCAGGTCGCGAAAGTCGACTTGCTCGCCTGCAATGGCATTTTCAACCCTTACATTCTTCAACCCATTGGCGCTGACATTCGCCTGTAATATCTCCCAGGATTTTTGCTGCGCCTCGATGCTGACGACATGGCCGTTCTCTCCAACTGCATCAGCAAAGGCAAGTGTGTGCGTGCCGAGATAGGCGCCCACATCAACGACGGTGCCGCCCTTGCGCAGGAAGGTCTTCATAAAGCTGATTTCATTTTCTGCCCATTCCCCATAGTGTTCTAGGGACAGGCGGATGGCGCCGGAATCGTTCGAGAAATAGCTGATTTCGCCATATTTCGATGCAGTTTTCTTCGTTGCCGAGGACGTGTAGGGCAGATCATTCACCAGTAGTGCTCCCACAATTTTGCCTACCATTTAGACGGCAATGGTTGGTAAGGCTACACCGACGTGCTATGCGCGTCGAGCGGCAATAGAATTAGCTGAAGAATTAGATGTTACTGATTTGACGATTTTCAATCACCAGCGTTAACTGCTAAACACTAAACTTGGTGAAGGGTTGAGAAAAGTGACTGCCGATGTTTCATCAAGCTTACAACCCATGGCTTTTCTTGATCGCGATGGTGTGTTGAACGAGGATAGCGGCTACCTTTTCAGGTCTTCGGAATTGATTTGGGTTGACGGGGCGCTGGCCGCATTGGCCCGGCTGCGACGGGCTGGCTACAGAGTGGTCGTTGTCACCAACCAATCGGGTGTCGCGCGTGGATTTTTCACCGAGGATGATGTGCAGCAACTACATCAGTGGATGCAACGTTGTATAGCATTGCACGGTGGAGAGGTTTCGGCCTTCTATTATTGCCCCTATCTTTCCGATGCGCCTCTCGAACACTATAAAATCGACCATCCCGACAGAAAGCCGCAGCCAGGAATGCTTATGAAGGCCGCCCGGCAATTTCCTACTGATTTGTCAAAATCCTTCATGATCGGCGACAAAGAAACAGATATGCAGGCCGCCGCCGCGATGGGAGTTCAGGGTTTTCTGTTCAATGGCGGAAACCTCGATGATTTCGTCGCGGATTGCCTTTGCAGGCTTGCGCCGACAGTGGCGACGGGCTTGCCCCAATGAGTGCCGTCCTTCCCTCCTCTATCGATGCCTATTGCGCGCACATTCATAAAGTCGCACTGCCGGTCTGGCTGTCGCAAGGGTATTCGGAAAGAGATGGGTTGTTCGCGGAGCGTTTGGATTTTGAGGGCCGGACGATCGGTAACGTACCGCATCGCGCGATGGTGCAAGCGCGGCAAATCTACGTCTATAGTCACGCTGCGCTGTCGGGCATCTTCCCGGCCGGTGGCGACAGCGCGTTGCGCGCCATGGATAGCCTGCTGTCAAGATACAACGACGTCGGCGACGTGGAGAAGGGACTTTGTTTTTCCATCGGTAGGCATAGCGATGTGGTTTCTCCGGTGCGCGACAGCTACACCCATGCTTTCATCCTTTTGGCGCTTGCCACCACTTACCACCTTAGCGGCGCGCCGCGGCTTCGCAACGCTATCGAGAAGACCACGCATTTCGTCGAGAACCGTCTGGTGGACCGGCACTTTTCGGGCCTGCACGATCAGCACCCACCATCCAGAAAACTCAAATCCCAAAATCCGCTGATGCATTTGCTGGAGGCTTATCTTGCCGTACACGAGGCATGGCCGGATGGCGGATTTCTCGACCGGGCATCGGATATCGTCCTCCATTTCCGGAGAAAAATCTGGATGGAAGACCTTGGCGTCCTAGCGGAATATTATCATGAGGACTGGTCGCAGCTGGAGCGGCATTCGGACGATGCCTTTTTCGAACCCGGCCATCAATTCGAATGGGCGTGGTTGTTGCAGTGGTATGGCGCCCTTTCGGGCACCGATCAGAGTGCCATCGCCAATGCTCTCTGGGCCTCGGCCTGTCGGTATGGACTGAAAGACGCCCGCCTGTGCTACGACGAGATCTCGCTTTCGATGAATGTGCGCAAGCCTTCGCACCGGCTCTGGCCACATACCGAAGGTGCCAAGATCGCAGCCGTCAGGGCGGGCGCCGGCCTGCCCGACGGCCTACCTATTGCGAAAAACATGGCGTCGTCATTGAACGACATATTTCTTCAGCGACCTTTCGAGGGTGGCTGGATTGATAGGGTCGATGGCAACGCTCAGCCGATCGTGGATTTTGTGCCGGCTAGCAGCTTGTATCATCTATATTCCGCCAGTGTGGCCTTGATGCCTTTGACGGCGCGTGAAATGCCTGAACCGGCTAAGCAAGAAGACTTCGGAGTTATTTGAGATGTGGGACATGGTGCAGAAATTCGCCTCAGCAAAAGTCGCGGTTATCGGCGATCTGATGCTCGACATCTACATCCAGGGCGAGGTAAGTCGTGTTTCGCCGGAAGCGCCGGTACCGATCGTCAAGCGTGTGTCCGAACGCACCGTGCCAGGCGGGGCTGCCAACGTGGCGGCAAATATCGCAGCGTTGGGTGCGACAGTCCATCTGGTCGGCGTCGCCAACCGCGATAACGGCTTCGTGCGACTGACTGAAAGCCTGAACCAATTTGGTGGTGTCGATCTCTCCGGCGTGGTGATGGACGAAAGCAGAAGCACCATCACCAAGACCAGAGTTTTGGGCCGGCATCAGCAGATCGTGCGTGTCGACAGCGAGGATAACTCGCCCTTCGCGGCAGCGATCGAAGACGCTCTTATCGAGGCGGCGAAGATAGCCATCGACACGTGCGATCTCGTAATTCATTCCGACTACGGCAAAGGGGTACTGAGCGACCGTGTTCTGGAGGCGACAATGGCCCATGCGCGCTCTGCCGGCAAGCTCGTTCTGGTGGACCCCAAACGGCGCGATTTTTCCGCTTATCGCGGCGCTTCTATCATCACGCCGAACCGGGCGGAACTGACGGAGGCAACGGGTCTTGCCTGTGAGAGTGACGACGAGGCGGAAGCCGCGGCCCGCCTAGCTTCCAAGACCTGCGGTGCCGATGTCCTGCTCACGCGATCAGAAAGGGGCATGTCCTATTTTGGAAGCGATAACCCGCCGATGCATCTCGCTACCGTTGCTCGAGAGGTCTTCGACGTCTCGGGCGCCGGCGACACGGTGGTCGCAGTGCTCGGTGTCACGCTCGCATCCGGGTTGAGCATCATCGAGGCGATGCGTGCAGCCAATCACGCCGCCGGCCTCGTCGTTGCCAAGGTCGGGACAGCGACTATATCCCCACAGGAACTCCTGCTGGCGATGCAGGATTCCGAGGGGAGTCGCGACATTCAGGACGGTCGCCTGCTCGATATCGACGAACTTCTGGCAACGCGTGCCTTTTGGCGCGACAGCGGGTTGAAGGTCGGTTTTGCGAACGGATGTTTCGACCTGATCCATCCGGGCCATATTTCGCTGATCCGCCAAGCCGCCAGCAATTGCGACCGACTGGTGATGGCGCTGAACACGGATGCCTCCGTGAGGAGGCTGAAAGGTCCATCACGGCCGGTGCAGACGGAGGACGCCCGCGCAGATGTCATGGGCGCGTTGAAAGACGTTGCAGCGGTTGTGCTTTTTGATGAAGATACGCCCTATGACCTGATTGCGGCCTTGCTGCCCGATCTTCTCGTCAAGGGTGCAGATTACACCGAGGATCAGGTGGTCGGTGCCTCCGTCGTGCGCGATGCGGGTGGAGCCGTGCTGCTGGCGGACCTCACCCAGGGACAATCCACCTCGCGGCTGATCGGCCGCTCCAAGACGCCAGTGACAGGGAACACACAATGATCATCCTGACAGGGGGGGCCGGCTTCATCGGCTCCAATATCGCAGCTGACCTCAATGAAGCCGGCAGAAATGACATCGTTATCGTCGATCATTTGGGCACCGACGCGAAATGGCGCAACATCGCCAAACGGCGATTTGCAGATATCGTCTTTCCCGAGGAGATGTCCACTTATCTCGAAGGTTTGTCGGGCGCTGATGCCGTCATCCATATGGGCGCGAATTCCTCGACCACGGCGACCGACGGCGACGAGATCATCCGCTCCAACCTGCGGTTTTCGACGCGTCTGTGGGATTGGTGCACCAGGACCAGCACGCCGCTTATCTATGCATCGTCAGCAGCGACCTACGGTGACGGCACTGGAGGTTTCGTCGATGACGACAGCGACGCCGCTCTCGACCAGTTACACCCACTGAACCTTTATGGCTGGTCCAAGCACGCTTTCGACAAATGGGCTCTGGAGCGAGCCAGACGCGGAGAGGCGCCGCCGCAATGGGCCGGCCTCAAGTTCTTTAATGTCTATGGTCCCAACGAAGCTCATAAGGGCGACATGAAAAGTCTCGTCGCCAAGAACACACCGCCGATTCTGGCCGACCAAGTCATCAAGATGTTCAAGTCGCACAAAGCTGGCTACGCCGACGGCGAGCAGCTCCGCGATTTTGTGTACGTCCGCGATTGTACGAGCGTGATTTCCTGGTTGTTGCAGAACCCGGGCGTCAGCGGCCTCTTCAATCTGGGCACTGGCCGGGCCCGATCTTTCCGCGATTTGATGCTGGCTGTCGGTCTTGCAGCGGACAGGCCGGTCAACTTCGAATTTGTAGACATGCCAGTGTCAATTCGTAACCAGTATCAATATTTCACCCAGGCCGACATGATGAAACTCAAGAGCGCCGGCTATGAGAAGCCCTTCTATTCTCTGGAGGAGGGCGTTCGCGACTACGTTCAAAATTATCTGATGCGGGACGACCAGTATCGGTAATCACGCACGATCAACGGGCCACTTGCATCGGGCATCGATATGTCCCGGGTGGCCCGATATGGGCTCCCTACGAGACGTTTTCGGCAACGGCACGCCCTTTGTTCCACCTAAAGTGGTAGACGGTCAGTTTTTTTTCTGATTACCTCCAGTTCGACTCGCGTCATTGCCTAATGCCGATCTCAACAATCGTATCGCCGGCGCCTTGAAGCGGCAGGACGATACATCGACACACCGGGAAAGTTTCCTTTGGAGTTGCGTGTTCCACAAAAGAAGATTGTTGGATTGTTGAAGCCGATTGGCTATGGCTTTCGCAGATATCTAGTTTTGCCAAAATCATATTCATGCACTAGCAGAGAGACGCAATGAAAGTTCTCGTAGGTCTGATCGAGCATATCGGTGACATTATCGCATGCGAGCCGGTCAGTCGGTACCTTCGAAATGCCTATCCCGATGCGGAAATTTCTTGGGCTGTCAGCAAGCCTTACAGCGTTCTCATTGATGCTAATCCGAACATCGACAATACCATTGTCCTTGGTTGCCTAACGGATTGGATCAAGAAAACGAAGCATGAAGATTTCGACCTTATCGTCGATCTTCACGTCAATTACAGAGTTTGCGAATGCTGCCGCATTCCGTTGGTGAAACAGCACGGAAATCCGCTCGTCAATGCGCATGAGTGGTTCGATTACGGCTCAATCCTCGAGGCTTTCTCGATCGGGGCGGGATTGCCGCCTATGACCGTTACGCCGAAGATGTATATCGGCGCGGATATCGAAGAAACAGTCGATGGCTTGGGTCTGCCGGCGGATTATTGCGTCATTCATCGCGAATCTAACAATGTCGATAAGGATTGGGACACTGAAAAATGGCGGCAGACCGTCGCCTGGATACAGGAAAAGCACGGCCTGGCGGTCGTCGAAATCGGCGCTTCCAAGGCCGGTGCGCGGCTTCCTGACCTTCCGGGTGTCATAGATCTGACCAACAAGACATCGCTGCTCGGCACGGCTGAAGTGATCAAGCGCGCGAAGCTTTTCATCGGGGTGGATAGCGGTCCCGCTCATATGGCAAATGCTGTCGGCACGTCCGGTGTCGTCCTTCTGGGCCGTATCGGCGTGTTCAGAAAATACAATCCGTTCTCGGGCCGGTTCGCCGATGGCGGTCGCGACGTCAAGATCCTTCGCAATTTGACCGGTCGGGCAAGAGAAATTCCCGTGGAGGAGATGACAGAGGCCGTCAGTTACCTTCTGGCGCTGGCTTCGGCATCTGCAGAAAAGGATCCGGAAAACGTCGTGCCTGCCGTTACCGTTGCCGCGGCGGAGCCGGCGGAACGCGAACTTGCCATCCGCTCTGGTCTGTTTGATGCCGCATGGTACGTGCTTCACAACGAACAGGTGGGGGATAATGATCCACTCGACCATTTTCTGAGCGAAGGTGGGCGCAATCGCCTGTCGCCCAGCGCCGAGTTCGATCTTTTGCACTATCTGTCCATGAACCCCGATGTGGAAGCAGACGGCCAGAATGGCCTGCTGCACTACATGAGGGCCGGGAAACACGAAGGTAGGCCGAAATATACGGTCTATAAGCCGGCCTCGGATAAATTTTCGAGCGAAGCGGAACCGGCTTGGAAGTTGCGCACCCTGACTTCGGCAGTTGGAATGACAGCTCCCGCGGTGGCGCCCTCGTCAGATGTGCCGCGCGTTTTCGCTTTCTACCTGCCGCAATTCCATCCCATCGACCAGAACGATTGGGCGCACGGCAATGGCTTCACCGAATGGACCAATGTCATCAAGGCAAAGCCGCTTTTCCCCGGCCACTACCAGCCGCGCCTACCAGGCGAACTGGGGTATTACGACCTGCGTTCCGTCGATGTGATGCGTGCGCAGGTGGACCTGGCGCTTAGCCACGGCATTTCCGGCTTCTGCTTCTACTACTATTATTTCCAAGGCCAGAAGCTCCTCTATAAACCGATTGAGAATTACATAAATTCAGACATGAAGGCGCCGTTCTTCTATCTGTGGGCGAATGAAAACTGGAGCAAGCGCTGGGACGGCGGAGACAAGGAAGTCATCATCGCCCAGAACCATTCGCCGGAGGACGATATTGTCTTTATCCAGGAACTGGTGACGACTTTCCGGGACGAGCGATATGTGAAAGTCGATGGCCGGCCGATCCTGATGGTCTACAAGGCGCATCTGTTCGCCGACGTCAATGCGACAACCGACAGATGGCGTGCGGAAGCGGTGAAACACGGCTTCCCAGGTCTGTATCTGGTCATGGTCGATGACTGGTCGCAGGATCCGCTGCACCCGCGCGCCATGGGCTTCGATGCGACCTACGAGATCCCTTCCAACACCATTCCGCCAAATGTCCTCAGTGATCAGATCGAGGCCAAGGATCTTCCAGAGGATTTCACCGGCCATATTGTCGATTACCGCAAGTTTGCCAGCTTCCATATGGGCCGCAGCATCCCTGACTATCGGCGCCACAAAACGGTGATGGCGCCTTGGGACAACACGCCTCGATACGCGTCGCGTGCCCTTGTGCACATCAACACCGAGAATGACTCCTACCGGCTATGGCTGACGCAGACCATGTTGGATACGGCCAAGAACAGTCCACCCGATGAACGGATCGTGTTTCTGCATTCCTGGAACGAGTGGTGCGAGGGAACCTATATCGAGCCGGACGGACGCAATGGCCGGCGATATCTCGAGGAGACCAAGGCGGCGATCGACGACGTGACGGAGATCCTGGAGCTTAATCCGACAGGTTCTGCCGCCAATGCTATCGCCACCTTGCGCCGTATCGACCGAGAGAAGGACGAGGGAGCGTTTCGTGTCCTGCAGGCCACCAAGATCCACACCCGTCATATATCTAACGAACTCGACCGACTGCGCGGGGTGCTTTCTGAAGAGCGCAAGATGATGCGTGAACTCGAATCAGTCCGAAGCAGTTCGTCGGAGATTGAGGCGATGAAGTTTGCCATCGAGGTCGGACGGACGCAGCCTCAGGATGACGACGGAATCCCGAGGCAATCAGAGGTTGAGGCGATGCGGTTTGCCATTGAAGCCGAACGCGAGCGTTCCAGAGCGCACGAGATGGATGCCCTGAGATTTGCGCTCGAGGCGGAACGCCTGCGCAGTGCCGAGCTTTTGCGGTCGATCTCCTGGAGGGTAACAGCGCCTATGCGCTGGGTGCGGAGATTGGTAAAGTAAGGCTATCTACGGATAACTTGACATATATTTGAGATTACTGAAGGAGGTTGCGTGGCAGGCGATGGCTTCATGAGTTCCGACAACAAAATCTACCAGCACAAGTTCAGGGACGTGGTCGATATCATATCGGATTGGTATGAACCTTACGGAGGTGTCTCCGGTAAGGACATGCTGGAATTCGGGTGCGGGGAGGGCACCGTTGCATTGGGAATGGCGCTACGAAAGACTCCGCGCCGGGTCGTCGGAGTAGAAATACTCGATGTAGTCAATAATTGCGAGGATATCGCCCGGGACCATTTTGGACTGCAAGGTCTGCCTACCAATCTACGGCTCCAGCAGATATCGCCAGGTCAGGACCTGCGCGATCTGGGCATGTTCGATTTCATTTATTGCTGGTCTGTTTTCGAACATGTGAAACGGGACCTGCTGGAGGCGGCGTTCCGAACCATCGCGGAAGCGCTGAAACCAGAGGGCGTGTTGTTTCTCCAGATCTCGCCGCTCTATTATTCAAGAGACGGTTCTCATCTGGCGCCGTGGGTGGGCCAGCCCTGGGCTCATCTGGCGATGGAGCATGACGAGTACCGGCAAGCATTGTACAATGCGCCGCCGACCCCTCAAAATTTGCGAGAGGCCTGGTCCGTATACATACCGCTCGATGCGCCCCAGTCGGTGGAGCGCGATGCGCTCTGGGAAACCTACACCACCCTCAACAAGGTCACCGCCCCACAACTGAAGCGGGCCGCGGCTTCAGCCGGACTGGAGGTTGTGCGCGATTACCGCACGAAATTCGACGATCCGATCCCGCTGGATCTGGCGGAAATATATGACGAGGATGTGCTGAGGACGGAGCAGGTGGTCTGGTTGCTCAGGCACGAGACGCTACAAAACGGCGAAGTTGAAGCCTCGCGTGCGTCTCTTGAGGATCAAGCATACTGAGCAAGCGAATTAATCGGGGTAATCAGACAGACGCATTCTGTTCGGTGGCTTGATCCTTTTCGAAATCACCCTATTGCTATTGGTGTAGGCATGCGTGGACAAATTCTTGCGAGATGGAGATTTATCGATCTCGTGACGGGTGCTCGAGTTGGCTGCCAAGATCAGTAAGGAATTTTAGTCTGATGCCGTTAGTTTCTGGGGCCCTTGATGCTCCACGCTCGTCGACAGAAAATCTCGACGCGGCGCCTCTTTCTAAGCTGGATCTTCCTCTGGCGATACTTATCGCGATGGAAATCTGCTTTTTGGCACTTATCGTTACTAAGGCGATTGATTGGCCTTATGCCGATGATTTTGTCTACATTGATTGGCTCCAAGAGTTCCGCGACGGCAAGCCGATTTGGCAATTTTGGATGGATGCCCACGTTGCAAGCCATCCGCTCGGAACGCAGGCTATTTTTGCGATATACGTATTCCGGATTTTAGGGTTGCACTTCAGTTATCTGATCTATGCATCCGCGCTGGCGATTATCGCTTCTCAACTACTCATTTATCAGGCTTTTCGCCAAAGTTCTGCTGCCAAGAGGATTCTCGTCGTCATCGTTACGTCGATTGCTTTCTTCCATCCCATACAATCCAAGCATATTTTCTGGGCTTTTGAACTTGGTTGGTATTTCGTCAATCTGTTCATGATTCTGAACGTTATATTGGTTGAAAAAAAATACAGGCTGAGTTGGCTTTTCGCTATTGCCTCATGCATTCTGGCAAGCTTTTCCTCGGCGCAGGGCGTGTTTACCTGGGCCGCGCTTGCTCTCCACGTTTTTCTTGTGCCGTCTTTCGGGCGTCGGTGGCTGACGATCGCAGTTTCGCTGATCGGATTGCTGCTGTCGATCGCCCATCTCAAGTATTTGTCGACCTATTTTGACAATGCGAACACCAGCGTCAGCCTGGAGATCTATATTCCCTATGTTATAAAGCTGTTGGGAAGCGCTTTTGCCAACCGGTCAGACATCGTCACGCTTACCCTCGGTGGCGGCATGATCTGCGTCATGTTTCTTCTCGGATTCGCGATGTGGAGGGCAAGGCCTCTGACGCCCAATCTGCGCATCGGCGGTGTCCTGATTGTTGGCTCTGTACTCTGCCTTGCCGCCTTCGCCGTCGGCCGGGCGGACTTCGGTTTCAGTTGGGTGGCATCGCATTTCCACGTTGGCCCCATGCTAGTGCCACTTATTCTCGGGATTAGCCTCGTCTGTGTCGAACTGCTATTTCTTCCGCGGATCGGCATATGGCTCAAGCTTCCAATCCTAGCATCCCTGCTTTTTGTCTGCAGCAGCTTCATCCCGGCATTCCAATTTGGCCAAGTGGAGGTGCGTGAGGGGGTCGAAGAGCGGCAGGTCGCCAAATGGAGTCTCTGCGATGGGCGTTTCCCGGAGACGGTAAGTGCGTCCCTCAACCTCTCCATCCAGCACATCGACCTTTACAGGCGAACGGTTCCTTTCATAAAGCAACTTTGCACCGGCACGATCGATGAAAGAACACGCCGAATTTTCGAATTTCCTGCACTTTTCGAAAGCATGGCCACCGAGAAGCCGGATGCCCGCCCGGCTCTAATCGACCTGTGGACGGCCTATATCGTCCACGGCGACTTGAGGCATGCGTTCTCGATCGATGATAGCGACTATGCCAAAAAGTTGCTTTCATTCGCTACCGCGAACGCGCGCTCCGGTAGCAAGTACGACTCGGATCTGCTTGCGCCCCACTCGGCGTACTTTCTGGAAGTGGGGAAGGAATAGGGGTTGACAGTTTCTGGTTGCTTGACCGTTGATGGCAAAACCGAGCTATGCGCGCCGGCTTGCTCGGTGGTAGCGGTCGGCGATGCCAGATTTCAATATAAAACATAGTAAAAGGAAAAATGATCGGTGACGGACTTGAATCACAACTTGGCTTTTAGAGCAGAACGCCCGAGTTACATTGTTCTTCTGCAAGGTGCCGTTGCTGTTGTCGGGTTTCTGATCGCCGTCTACACGATCTATTGGGTGTCGGCACATCATTACGTCATGCCGGTCAACGACGACATTTATGATCGCACGCGCTTCATCCGGGCAAGGCCGTCTTGGAGCAATTTTTTTAGTTATCTTATCGCTCCACACAATGAACATCGCATCGCCACCACGCGCGCAATCGCGCTGCTCGATGATTATTTTCTGCGCGGCAAGGAGCAGCTGCAGGTTGGGCTTTGCGTGTTCCTGCAGGTCTTGATGGCGGTTATCTCGGTCGTCGTACTGGCGCGAGAGGACAACGAACGCGGCAATTTTGCAAAATACGTCTTTCCTTTTGGCGTTATCATTGTTCTGTTTGTCAATCCGATGTTCCTTTACACCTTCGCGATCCAGTTCCAGATACAGCATACCCTGATGGCGACCTTGGTCGTCGGTCTCGCGGCGTGGATGAGCATGCGGATCGAAACCACGCCGTCTTCGCGTGAGTTTGCAGCCTTTGTTGCTGCGACATTTGTCCTTGCGGTGCTTGCAACATTCACGCTTGGTAATGCACCTGTGTTGCTGATGACATGCGCTGGCATGGCCGTCCTCGCACGGTGGCCTCTAAAGTTCACCGCAGTGCTTACGTTGCTGGCGATCGCGCATGTGGGCCTAACATTCCTGACGAAGGAAGCGGCAACCCACGACGGCATTGCCAGCGTCCTTGATCTCGTCAAGTTCGCTCTCATCTATCTTGGCGCGCCGTTCATCCGCTTCGGACCTTGGCCATCCTCGTTCGCCACATGGTCGAGCTCCGTTACGCTGACTTATCTTCTCGGGGTTGCCATCTTTGGTATATTTTCCGCGGCGGTGATGATCCGTCTGGCACGTCCGCGTTTTGGCGGTCGTGCAATGTCGTTCGGTATTTTCGTGCTGACCTGCATCATCATCACGGCGTTTGCAGGCGCCTATTCGCGCGCGGGATTTGGTGTTCTGGAGGGTGCCAACAAGAAATACGCCTCCTTCGCAGCGCTCGGCTGGCTTGGCGCGCTGGCGATCTGCATCGGCATGATTCGCGAACTCTGCGCCCGCCGAGTGATACTCGGGGTCACGGCCGTCTATCTTGCCGCCGCTGCCGTGGTTTTCTCCATGAGTATCGACGCAGGTAGTAACGAGATGCGGGTCTGGCAAAAGGCGGCGGATAAAAATGCCGAGTCCAGCATAGCGGTGCTGTTCAAGGTCAACAGCGACGCACTGCTTCATGATCTTTATCCAGATCCACCCGCTGCATCCGAATATTTCCACGATATAGAGCGAAGAAATCTAAGCGTATTTTCCAGATATGCCATCCGGTGGGGAGATGACATGGCAGTGCGTTTTACCGGCTACAAGGAGACGGTCTGCAAGGGCGAGGTCGAGCGTTTTGACCCCATTGCGCCGGGCGATCTGACCAAGGTGTTTGATGCGCCGGGCGCTCCGTTCACGATGAGAGGCTGGGCTTGGATGACGGAGAGCCACGCGCCTGCCTCTTACGTCGTCACTGTCGACGAGGCGAATCGCATTGTTGGGTTCGCGCTCTCTACGCGTGTGAGCGAAAGAGCCGAAGAGTGGCTTTCCCAGAAATTCAACGGCAATCTGGGTTGGTACGGCCTTGCCCGACTGACGGATACCGGTCCCGCGCATTTCTACGCCGTATCGGAAGCCAGCAAGGAGTACTGCACGATCAACCGATAGTCCGCGGCAGAATGAGACGGCTTCGTCGCGGCGTGACAAGCGCAGCCTGCGGCCCGCACAACCGGTCTACGAGACATGAACGGCGTAATCGGTCAACTATAGCCGCTTATCGCCCAGATACCGATCGATGTGGCCGATGAATGCATCGATATCGTCGCGCGTGGTGCGGTGATTGACAATGGCGCAGCGGATGACGAGGTCGCCGTTGATGACGGTCCAGGATGGGGCGGCGATGCCGGCTTCCTGGATGTCGAGCACGAGGGTGCGGATGAAGGCGGAGTCTTCGCCGCGAATGTTGAAGCAGACGATGTTGAGTGCGACCGGCGCCTTCAGCTCCAGCCGTGGATGGTGCTCGACGCGTTCTACGAGATAGGCGGCGACGTGGCAGGTCTCTGCGATGGCCTGCCCGATGCGCTCGCTACCGAGCGTCTCGATCGTCATCCAGGTTTTCAACGCCCGAAATCCGCGCGACAGGTCCGGACCGAGGTCGCAAGGCCATGTCTCTCCTGCCGCAAGGCCGCGATCGGCGCGCTGCAGGTAGGCGGTCGGTTGGGCGAAGGTGCGCCTGTGCGCCGCGCTGTCTCGTACCAGCAGGAAGCCGGCATCGTAGGGCACATGTCCCCATTTGTGAAAGTCGAGCGCGACCGAGGCCGATCTTTCGATGCCGGCGAAAAGTCCACGCAGTTCGCAGGACAACACGGCCAGGGCGCCGATGGCGCCGTCGACGTGGAGCCAGAGGTTTTCTCGGGCTGCGATCGCGGCGAGGCTTTCCAGCGGATCGATGGCCCCGGTGTTGACGGTGCCGGCCGTGCCGACGACGAGAAAGGGCAGATGCCCGGCGGCGCGATCGGCCTCGATCATCGCGGACAGGACCTCGGGCCGCATTCGACCGCTGGCGTCGACTGCGACCAGTCTGAGATTGGCCGAGCCGATGCCGGAGAGCTGCATGGCCTGGGCGATGCAGCCATGGGCCTCGCTCGAGGTATAGGCGGTGAGTTGCTGCTGTTGGGCAAGGCCTGCCTGCCGCACCTGCTGACCGAGGGCTTCCGTCTTGGCGATGGTCACGGCCAGGAAATTGGCCATCGACGAGCCGGTGAGGAAAAGACCGCTCGCCCCAGTCGGGTAGCCGAGGGCTTCGCTCATCCAGCGGACGATCTGCTGCTCGACCTCGATGCCGACATGGTCGCGGCCGCCGCAGTTGAGATTAAGGCCGGCAGCGATCATCTCGGCCACCATGCCGACCGGTGTGCCCGCACCGTGCACCCATCCCATGAACAGGGGATGCAGGTTGCCGGTCGCATAGGGCAGAATGTGGCTACGCACATCGTCCAACACGTCGCCGAGTTGGCGTTGCTCATGGGGCAGGGCGCGCGCGAACCGCTGGCGCGTCTCGGCGGCCGGCGCCCGCCATACCGGCCCCTCTCTGATCGTCTCGATGTGGCCGATCATATCATCGAGCATCTGATGGGCGAGGGCGCGAAATTCACCCCAGTCCGACGGGTCGAGGTTGGCCGAGGGTACGAGGGGGCGCTTCGGTTCTTGCGTCTCTCCGGACATCAGAGCGTCCGGACGTGACGAAGCACGGCCTCGAGCTTGGAAAAGGCAGCGTCCAACCTGGCTTCGACCGGCCGGAAGGCGTGGTGCATGGGGTGTCCATCGGCCATGCGACTTGCGACGTCGGAGATATCCCGCGCGGAGGCAGCGATCCGCAGTACGCTGCGTGTTCCGAGGCGCACCGCCTGGCCGAGGTGGCAGATCGGCCCGCCGCTCCATTCCCGCATCGACAGATGGATTGCCTGGCTCTCCTCGAACGATGCAAAGGCGCCCGTTGGCATGGTGATCGTGAAGGGCACGACGGTCCGCAGATTGAGATGCTCGCCCTCGTCATTGCCATGCAGAGAGATACCGTCGGTGCGTTCGATGCGGGTGCGAACGTGCTCGACGAAACGCGCTTTGATCATCGCCTGCGGGCCTTCGGGAATTGCAGTGTACCGATCAAGGCCGTTGGAAGCGGCGACCCAGCGCAGACCCAGGCCGAGATTGAAGTCGGCGCCATAGGCAAGGCCCATCTTGCCGCGCAGCGATGATGGCCAGTCATAGGCGGCCGTGTAGGCGCCCAGACCGGCCGGCAGCGAACCATGGGCGGCAAAGGCTTGTGCGAGGGGCTGCGGGACAAGCAGAGCCCCGGAGAAGGGGGGGCCGGCAACGAATTTCGAGCCTGTCACCACCACAACGAAGCCATCGGCGATATCCTGCCCGATGTCAGACACCGAGCACCGGAACTGGCAGGCGTCGACGATGACATGGACGCGATCAGGCGCCAGCGATACGGCATGGCGGGCGGCCTGCCGCGTGACACCGGACAGGCCCGTCTTCGATGTGTCGAGCACGTGGACGAGAACATCGCGGTCCCGCTTCAGTTCGCCCTCGACGGCCGCAATCAGCTCGGCGTCGATGTCGGCCTGCTGGCGGGGCTCGCCCTCGGGCATCCTGATGGCGATGGAGCGCACCTCGATAAGGTCGGTGTTCAATCCGTCCAACGCTGCGCCGGCTTCGACGGCTTCACCGAGTGCGGCAAGGTCCGAGTAATGGCGGCCCGCCGCCGCTCTCGGGACGCCGCTACCAGTCTCGTCAGGCGCAATGAGGATGTTCGTGAGGGGACGCGTGGAAAGCCGGGAGAACAGGCAGAGCGCCATGAGCTCCGCGTCCGTTCCCGAAGCGGCAAGGACGACTTCGGCGCCAGAGCAGCCGAGGCTGCGGGCAATGCCGCCACGAATGTCGGCAAACCAGCGGTCGATCGCCACGGGTGATGCCGAGCCGAGGTTGACGAGACGCTCCAGGGCAACGCCCGCCGCCCGGAAACCTTCGGTCGAGACATTGCTGGCAGTGGTCGACGAAAAGGAAATCTCGTCGTCGGCCGGCGTGGTCAAGGTGCCGTATCTGTTCCGTCGGTGGATAGGATGGGCAAGAATACGCCGGTCGCCGCCCGCTCCGAGCAGGAGCGAGACGGAGGCAAGCGATTGGGAAAGAAGCTGCTGCTGGTCCGATGTCGGCGCGTGATCTGCCGACATCGGGGTGATGAGGTGCTGACGTGCAGCCATGGTGGTCTCCGAATTAGGCTGCAAGCATCGGCTTCATGCGTTTGGCTCTTCCGACGTCACCGCGCCGGCAACGTAGGAGATCGAGATCTCGTGGTTAATCAGCGGAGCCAGATCGCTTGCCCGCTGCGTGAATTCAAGGCCGCAGCGGTCGATATAGGCCCGGTCCACACGGGCGCTGAGGCCGGGATCGATGATCTTTTCGCCGTCCCAGAAGACTGCATGGCCCGTGTTGGGGACCGTCGGCGACACTACGCCGATGATCGCCGGCTTGTTCCAGAGCATGTAGATGCTGCTGAGGAGAACCAAGCCGCATTGGTTGGCGACGCCACGCATGATCGAATGGCTCATCGGGCCGCCCAGAGGGAACATCGGATCGCAACTACGGGCGACCTGCTGGATTTCCTCATAGGTCCTGCCGGTGAACATCGCCAAAGCGCAGATCAGGCAGTCGTCATCCGTTCGCTGATAGACGGCTGGCCGCCCGGTGTTGGCGCAGGTAACGGGCGAGGTCGAAGTTGCGCGCCACATGCGGTCTCGCAAGGCTTCCTCGAAGGCGGCAAACAGCTTGCCCATCGCCTTTTTCTTGTAGGGGAACACCGTTTCCGGATCCATCGAATGGACGATCATGGCGACATCCGCTTCGAACATCAGCAGGCGGCCATCCGAAAGCTCGGCGCAGTCGATGGAGAAATAGTCGAGACCGAAGCGGCGGTGCAGAGCGTCGAAGGCGGCGGCATGGCGGACGGCGAAATCGCTGTCGAAGCTGGCCATCCACTCAGCCTCTTCCTCACGCCGCTCGGCATGCTGCGCCATGCCGGCGCTGAGGTAATGGACCATCCAGTGGTCCGAGATCGCCAGATGGCTGGCATAGGCCTTGCCGTTGATGAAGGCGATCCGCTGCTTGCGGAACTTGCCGTCCGCGTCGCTGTAGTCGATGAACGGCGTCAGGTAGAAATCGCTGTCCGTCTGGGCATTGAGGTAGCCGGTCAGCTCCCAGCGGGCCGAGATCTTCTCCATGCCCTTGCCGGCATGGGTGCCCAGCGGCCGCACGATGATGGGAAAACGGGCCCCTTCGAGAAGCTTGCCAAGTTGGACCTCGCCGTGGGACAGCTTCTGCAGCGCGTCGCGCGTCACACGCACGGTGGCGGGCGCAAGCACCGCACGCTCATCCTTGAAAGCGTTGGCGACGCCGTCTCTCGAGAGATCCATGATGGCGCGTGGGGCATTGTTGACGATCGGGCCGGACCAGTCGCGCAACAGCCGCTCGACATTCTCGAGCACCGGTAGATTGGCGGTCGATTCGCCAATAGCGACAAAGGCGACGTCGTGGTCTGGGATATCGGTGAGTTCTTTGGTGTCGGCATCGATGTAGTAGAGCAAAAGGTTGGTGTCGGACTGTTCCAGCAGGAACTCGATCGGCGTGTTCGCCATGAAATCGCCGGCCGTCATGAAGACGAGAATGTTGAGGCCGGTGCCGCGACCATTCTGAATTCGGTATTGGCGGCTGAGTTCGAGCGCTGCCTTCTGGCTGATGACAGCCTTTTCCGGCTCGCCCACCGTGTGCAGGACGATCGAGGCATCCATGAAGGCGGCGGCGTCGGAGAGGTCCGTGGACGCTCGGGCCAGAAGCTGGTTCCAGAGAGGTGCAATATCTCTCTTCTCGTAGATTGCCCGAACGATCGGCGCCTTCCCCGTGATCAGGTAGGGGTCCGACAATGTCTGCACCTGAGCCGCTGCACTTTTCAAACTATCAAGCCTTCCACTATGCGGCGATGCGAACCTTGCAAGGCACGACCCCGCTTTCAGATACATGTTCCTCCCGACTGTCGCCTGCAGCGCTTGCGCGAGCCTTGTCCATGAGCATTGAATGATTTTCGAGGCCGGAACTTTTGTGGAGAATGGGCGCGATAAAACAGGAAGGGCCGACGGGCCCTCCGCACTTCACGGGAGGGTTCACGTGAGCAGAAGAAGCGCGCAGCGAAGGATAGATCCGCAGCTCGATTGCAATACAGTGAGCTGCAATATCTATTGCTGTTGCCCGCTCTCAGCCCATCGGATTGGGGAGATAGCCGGTGAAGCCGGAGATCTTCCAGCGGCCCGCGTGCAAGCGGCAATAATAGAGTGTCTGCCACAGCATGACATCGCGGCTGCCATCCGTCTTCGTCAGCCCGCCGTCAAACTTCTTGCGCACCAGCGCCGTTTCTCCGGCAATTTCTATGTCTTCCAGCGTGGTCGCCGTGAAGATGGCGTTGCGTGGGTCCTCGGCGAAGGATTGCGATGCAAATTCGCGCGCCTGGCGCAGCCATTCGTCCCGGTAAGCGGAGAGCGTCGGAAACGTCAGGCGCCACTGGTCCGGACTGGTCTCGTGCCTGCCGTCTATTCCGATGAAGCCATCCTCGACGAAGTCGCCGGCAACCATCGACCAGTCGGCAGCCAGGAATGCGTCGATATCGCGGGGCACCAGCATTTCCCAGATTGCGTGCCGGACGCTGTCGGATGCCGGAAATGGGTTTTGAAACGGATCGCGCATGGAGGCCTCGAAGGAGTCATTTCATAGGGGTAGTCGCCGCTGCCAACATGGCTTTCAGACGCGCCTTGTCAACGTCACCTGCGGCGATCGCACGCAGTCATTATAGACAAAGAGGTCGAAGACAGAGCGTCGCGCGCTGCTGCGTAGCCAATCGACCGATTTCGATTCGATGATTTGGCCGCCATCGCGTGCTCCTTCGATCGCCAATGCGCCCGAAGCGCGGCATTCCGGCGACTATTATAGAACGTCGCTCGGCTATCCGTTTTGTAAATGTGGTGTGACAGTCGCGTGGCGCGAAAACACCGATGCCGGCGGCCCCGTTTCGGGCGATGGAAGCTGTACCGGTCTGCGGTTTGGCCATAGCCTTTGTCCTACGAGCGAAAGCTCCGGAATAACTTGCTCCACCACCGCAGGCCTCCGACGGTATCGGCTCCTTCGATGCTTCGCCCTGCACCGAAAAAATGGATTTAAAGATGATTATCAAGGGTCTTCTCCTTGCATCGGCTGCTGCCCTGTCGGCATTTTCGGCTGCCAACGCTGCAGACGCTATTGTTGCGGCTGAGCCGGAACCGCTGCAGTATGTCCGCATTTGCGACGCTTACGGCGCCGGCTATTTCTACATTCCTGGTTCGGAAACCTGCCTGAAAATCGGCGGCATGGTTCGCACCGAAGGCGAGTGGAAGGATGCCTACCAGCCCGACCACAAGATCGGCACGCTTTGGCATACCCGCGCTGAACTGAACCTCGACACCGCGACCGACACCGAATACGGCGCGCTGAAGACAAACATGGTCTTCCGTTGGGATTCGCAGGAAGGCACCAACTCCACCAAGGTGCTGTTTGCAAACATCACCCTCGGCGGCTTCCTGGTCGGCAAGGCCGACTCGCAGTTCTCGTCCTATCCGGGCTATGCTGGCGACATCATCCAGGACGACGTGATCTCCTACGGCCCTGGACCGACGAACACCGAACTCAACCAGCTGACCTACACCTACGACGCTGGAAACGGCTTTACCGCTGTTGCCTCGATCGAAGACAGCGGCTCCAACGGCGATACCTACTACGACTCCGGCTTCACGCAGAGCAACGGCCGCAGCTGGCAGGTCTCCAAGAACGATCAGTATGCTCCTGATGCAGTTGCAGGCTTCGGCTACAAGGCCGGCATGTGGGGCATCAAGGTCGTCGGCGGTTATGACTCGATCGTCGAAGAAGGCGCTATCAAGGCACGCGTCGATGCCGATTTCGGCACCTTCTCTGCCTTCCTGATGGGCGGTTGGAACACCGATGGCGACAAGCTCAACAAGTACGCTTCCGGCTACGTCACCGATGGCGCTTGCCCGGTCAACAAGGAAGAGCTTTGCGGCTGGGGCGACTGGGCCGTTTGGGGCGGCGGCGCTGCCAACATCAACGACAAGCTGAAGGCCAACGTCCAGGTTGCCTACACGGACTCGAAGATCTTCGCAGCCGCAGCCAACCTCAAGTACTTTCCGGTCAAGAACTTCCTGATCGAGCCAGAAGTCGAATACACCAACTGGGACTCGACCAACAACCACGCTTGGGCCGGCATCCTGCGCTTCCAGCGTACGTTCTGATACCCGCTTGACTGCATAGGCTGAAGCATGGCCCGGCACCCGCCGGGCCATGTTTTTTTGTGGTTGATGCGGTTCTCTCTGCTGTGTCGTGGGCGATCCCAGTTGGTCTTTGCTGAACGCCTGGATACGAGCCGTTTCGTTAATGTGCGCAACCAGCCACGGCCCCGTGCAGATATGGTCACTTTGCCTATCGAGGCGCTGGAATTTGTTGTCTGGAATTTTTAGCGTGGCTATCAGTATGGTGCTACGCGCGACATTCCCTGCCGCTCCCCGTGGCACACCAATTGGATTGACCTCCATTGGCGGAGGCCTGGTCTCCCTGGCCAGGCCTCCCTCTCCCCCATCGGAACATCATGAAGTAAGCGCGGCCGCGACCCCTATGTCCGGTCAGCGGGCAGGTTTCCAGCTCCGGCTTTGATCGCGAAGGGAATGCAGGCGAGCGCTGCGACGGTCAGGATGGCGACCATGGCCCAGGCTTCGTTGATCGACTGCGTCAGCGCCGCCTTTTCGATCAGCGGCTGCAGCATCGACCGGGTCGTGTCGTCCAGCGGGCCGGCCGGGCGCGCCGTGAACATGTCGAGCGGGATGCCGATATAGGTGGCGGTGGCGATGTCTCCCGCTTCGAGCTTCTGCATCAGTGCCGTCCCATGCCCCGGCGCTCGGCCATAAATGACCGTGTCTATCAAAGCGAGGCCGATGGCGCCGCCGAGGTTGCGCATCAGATTGAACAGGCCGCTGGCGTCGGGAACGCGGCTTTCCGGCAGATTGCCAAGGGCCAGCCGCGTCGGCGGCAAAAGACAGAACATGATGGCGACGCCGCGGATCACCTGTGGCCAGAACATTTGCCCATAGTCGCTCTCCGGCGTCTGGAGCGCGCTCATGCCGAGGCCAGCGGCAAACAAGGCGAAACCCGCCGCTGATAGCAGGCGTGCGCCCAGCCGCTGCTCGAGGAATACGGCAACGGGCGCCGTCAACAGTTGGGCTACGCCCGTCACCAGCATGATAGTGCCGATCTCCAGCGCATTGTGGCCGCGCACGAAGGCCAGGAATACCGGCATCAGATAGACCGAGCCAAACAGGCCGATGCCGAGCACGAAGCTCAAAATGCAGCCGACCAGGAAGGATCGGTCGCGAAAGTTCCTGATGTCAACGACCGGGGTGCGGGCGGCGAGTGTACGGCGCACGAACGTGGCGAGACTTGCAAGGCTGAGGAACAGCAGGCCGAGCACCAGCCCGGACAGCCATCCGCGCTGCGGCGCCTCCTTCAGAGCAATTTCCAGCGCCGCAAGCGCGATGGCCATGGCCGCAAGGGAGGTCAGGTCGAGCGTCTTCAGCGACTGGGGATGCGGGCGCTGGCGCGGCAACAGGAAGCTGGCAATGCTTGCCGAAAGAATGCCGGGCAGGATATTGATCAGGAAAAGCCAGTGCCAGGAGTAGGTCTGCGTTATCCAGCCGCCGACGACCGGGCCGACAGTGGGTGCAAGAACGGCAAGCACACCGGCAATGGTGGTGGCCACGCCCTGCCGCGCAACCGGAAACAGGATGAAGACTGCGGAGAATACGGCCGGGATCAATGTCCCGCCGGAAAAGCCCTGAACGACGCGCCAGGCGATCAGCTCCGCAAAGCTCGAACTTGCGGCACAGCCAGCCGATGAGAGGGTGAAGACCGTCACGGCGCTTACGAAAAGCCAGCGCATCGTCAGGACGCGCGTCAGGAAGCCGGTCAGCGGAATGGCGATCACTTCGGCAATGAGGTAGGCGGTCTGCACCCAGCTCATCTGTTCCTGGGGAATGTCGAGCGCGCTCTGGATGGTCGGCAGCGAGGTTGCAACGACCTGCACATCGAGGATCGCCATGAACATGCCGACGCACATGACGATGAAGCCCAGCCAGATGGCGGCGCCCATGTTCCTGATGTCTGACTGGACCATTGCGGACTCCGAGCAGCGGGTTGCGCGATAGATATGGACAGATCGAGAGGAGAAGCAATGGAGAATGTCCTCTGTAAACTGCTACCCGCCATGCCCCGACGCTATCTGCGGGTCCGCTGGCGGACTGAACCGCCGGCAACCTTGCTATCGTCGGATCTCCGCCCATATCGCTTCTATCTCGAACGTCATTGCGTCGTTCGTTCTTGAAGGCTGCCATGACCCGCATCGCGATTATCGGCTCAGGACCGACCGGCATCTACACGCTGAAGGGACTGCTCGCCTCGTCCGCACCATTGTCGATCACGATCTTCGAGATCGAGTCCGATCCGGGCAAGGGAACACCCTACCATCCCGCATTGAACGACCAGGCCATGCTGTCGAACATCGCCAGCATCGAGCTGCCGCCGATCTGCGAGACGCTGACCGCTTGGCTCGGTCGCCAGAGCGATGCCGAACTGCAGCGTCTCAACGTCGCGCGCGAAGCGCTTGACGACCGGGAATTCTATCCACGGGTCGTGCTGGGCGAGTTTCTGCAGGATCAGTTCTGGCAGCTTGTTCGCAAGGGTACGGCGAATGGCCACACGATCGACGTGAAGGCGCGCCATCGCGTGACGGATATCGTGTTGCGCGAGGACGACATCAGCCTCAGCGCCGAGCGCCTGGGCGATACCCAACTGGACTACGTCTTCAATCATGTGGTCATGGCGACCGGGCATGACTGGCCGGACAATATCGAGATCAAGCCCGGCTATTTCATGTCGCCCTGGCCGGCGGCCAACCTCAAGTCGATCGGCAATTGCCCAGTCGGTATCCTCGGCACGTCGCTGAGCGCTATCGATGCGATGGTCACCGTCGCCACCGCCCACGGCGCTTTCTACGTCGATGCTGCGGGCGTGCTCGAATACCAGCCGGCCCCTGGGACAGACGATTTCAGCATCACCATGATGTCGCGAAAGGGACTGTTGCCGGAAGCCGACTTCTATCATCCCATTCCCTATCTGCCTCTGCAGATCTGCACGGAAGACGCCATTGAAGCATTGATGGCGACAGGCCGCGGCAACATCCTCGATGAGATCTTCGATCTGTTCAAGGCGGAACTGCTGGCGAGCGATCCGGACTATGCGGCTAAGATCGGCCTAGCCTTGCGCACCGTCGAGACGATTGCTCCCGCCTATTTCGCTGAGCGCGAATCCCGCGATCCGTTCGCCTGGGCCGCACTCAACCTAGCCGAAGCGGGCCGGAACAAGGAGCAGCGTCACACCGTCCCATGGCGCTATGCGATTTTGCGTATGCATGAGGTCATCGCCCGCGCCGTTCCTCAGCTCGACAGCCACGACCTCGAGCGCTTTCATAAGCACTTCAAGAGCATCTTCATCGACGACTACGCTACCGTTCCGCATGAATCGATCAAGAGGATCCTGGCGCTGCGCCGTGCGGAGAAGCTGGAGATCATCGCGCTTGGCGACGATTATTCGATCGACAACGACACCCCCGAAAGCGGCGCGCTGGTCCTGCACGATGGCGAGACGCACGCCTATCCCGCTTTCATCGATGCCACGGGTCAGCATCCGCTATCGGTGCGGGACATACCCTTTCCGAGCCTGCTGAAGCAGGGCGTTCTGCGCAAGGCGGCAACGAATGAAACATTGGCGATCATCGACTCGGGCGAAAACCACACCGTTGTGCGAACCGGCGGCATCGATCTCGACGACGCGTTCCGTCCGCGTTTCGAGATGCCGGTAACCAACAAGCTCTATTGCGCGGCGATCTCGTTTCTGCTGCACAAACTCCCCTTCGTCCAGGGTATCACCAGCGCCCATGAAATCGGCGCCCTCGTTTCAGCTGCCATCCTCAGCGATGGGGAGGTGCGTGACGAGATCATCGGCCATCAGGACATCATCGCAGCCTGAGCCGTCATGGGTAACAGGCAAAGCATGCTGTTGCTGAGGTCGCCAGGGAAGCTCGGCTTTCCCGACACTCGCCCCGCCTAGGAATCCAGCTTGAGCTTCAGCTGCTGACCGGGCTTTTCAAGATAATGTTCCAGTGATCGACCGAACTGCAGCCGGGAGTAGGTTTCCTTGCGCTGCCGTTCGGCGTGCTCGCGGGCTGCCCGCGATTTAGCGACAATTTCGAAGGTCTTCTGAATGACGAGGCTCGCATTGTCCATCTGCACGTCTCCGATTGTTCACGTTATGTTCTCATTTTACATCGAAGATGTCAAGAGGCTGCGCGGACAGCCGTCTTGTGTTGGAACGGTCTGCCTCAGGCGGATTGGCGCACGAGAAACGACTTGGCCGTCTCGATTGCAGGACCGCAGCTCGGCACAGCCGATATCAGCACGCGGTCAGGAGCCGTGCCGCGGACCCAGATGTCGAAAGCCATGGATGCAAGCTGCAATGGATTGTTGGTGGCGTGATCGGTGATGACCTGGCCGGCGGTCGCGGCACAAGTCCTGACATCGGCTGTAACCTCATATGGCACGTTGGCCTTGGAAAGGCGGCTCGTGATCTCGGTTTGAAAGGGGTCGAGGATCAGCAGTTGCACGAAATAGAAAACGATGGCGCTAAGCATGTCAGGCTCTCCGACTGGCTAAGTGATGCAATCCGACATCGCACAAGCAGCCAAAGCTCGCACCAGAGGGGCCCGGATCAGGTGTCGCTTATGTAGGCACGCCGGAGGCTTTCGCAATGTCGCAACGCGTGAATATTCCGGTGGCAGAAGCTCTGGATTCTTTAGGCGGCTTTCTTTATTTCCATTTCAGACGACGTTGTCAGCCCCATATTCAGGTTCGCGTCAGGAAAGGCGCGCAGGGTCGCCAGACGCATTGTCCGGGCCCACCGGCGCTGGTGGTGCCTTGCGATGGCGCGCCATTTGGGGAGACCTTTTTTGAACGATCGCTCTAATGATCAGGCTCGGCGGTTTGGCCGCCCCGAGCTGGGAAGCGTCACACTCTGTTTCCTGACGACGCTTTATCTGCTGCTGGTCACCAACTGGACCTTCTGGGGGAAGGCGCATGGCTACTTGTCCGGCGGGGCCCCCTTCAGCGCCTTCGTCATTGGCATATCGGCGCTGTTCATGGCTGTCGTCACGCTGTTTTCGGCGAAATACATTACCAAGCCGGTCCTGATCTTCTTCATTGTCGTTGCGTCGGCCGCTTCCTGGTTCAACGACCAGTTCGGTGTTGTCATCGACAAGGAAATGATCCGCAACGCGGCGGTATCCACCGGTGCCGAGGCCGGCCACCTCTTGACGGCCCGCTTTGCGATCCATCTGCTGCTGACGGCCATTCTCCCGTCTTTGCTGATCGTCTGGGTGCGCATCCGTCACCGTAAAATCTTGCCAAAACTGGCCCAGAACACCGCCATCATCCTCGGCTGCGTGGCGATCTTTGCCGGCGCCGGCATCAGCTATTACAAGACCTTTGCCGGGGTTGGTCGCGCCCATCGCGATATCCTCGCCACGCTCAATCCGTTCATGCCGATCAACAACGCGATCAGCTACGAGGTGTCGACGCGCAAGGATTCCAACATCGTTGCCGAACCGTTGGGCACCGATGCCCATCGCGTGAACATCGACGCGAAGGGAAAGCCGCGCGTGACCATCATTGTTGCCGGCGAGACAGCGCGCGCCTCTAATTTCTCGCTTGGCGGCTACAGCCGGGACACCAATCCGGAGATGAGAAAGCAGAGCGTCGTCTACTTCCCCAATACGACGAGCTGCGGAACCGCGACGGCGACATCGATTCCCTGCATGTATTCCGTCTATCCCCGCGTCGACTACACCCATCGCAAGGGCCTGCAGACGCAGAACCTGCTTGACGTCCTCAGCCACGCCAAGGTCGGTGTCACCTGGCTCGACAACGACACCGGAAGCTACAATGTGACCGACCGCGTTGCCTACGAGTTTCTCCCCAACAGCAAGGATCCGCGCTTCTGCAAGGATGGCGAATGCCTCGACGCGATCCTGCTGGACAAGGTCGATGGCTGGCTCGACAGCGTCAAGGGCGACAGCGTCCTGGTGCTGCATCAGCTTGGCAGCCATGGGCCAGCCTATTTCCAGCGCTACCCCGATGAGTTCAGGCGGTTCACCCCGGATTGCCGCGCCAATGATTTCGGCACCTGCACGCCCGAGGAAATCACCAATGCCTATGACAACACGATCCTCTACACGGATCATGTCGTGTCTGTCGTGATCGACAAGATCAAGCAGCGCGCGGAGAAATTGAACGGCGCCGTCGTCTACGTGTCGGACCATGGGGAATCGCTCGGCGAAAACGGCATCTACCTGCACGGCACGCCCTATTTCATCGCGCCGGCACAGCAGACGCATGTGCCGTTTCTCGCTTGGCTTTCGGACGATCTCTCGACATCGGCCGGTTTCGACAGGAAATGCCTTGGCGAACGGGCGTCAGCAGCCTATTCGCACGACAACTTCTTCCATTCCATCCTCGGTTTGATGGACGTGTCGACCAAGGTTTATGACCCGAAGCGCGATATTTTTTCCGAATGCCGTCGGCCGGCTGCTGCTGTCGCAAGTGCCGGGTAGTGTTTCGGCCCTACCGAGCCCGGTCATGCGAAAACGCCCACCGGGAGGTGGGCGTTCGGATTCCAGGGCCGCTTAGCTCTTGAAGAAGGCCAGCAGGTCGGGGTTCAGGACATCGGCATGGGTTGTCAGCATGCCGTGCGGGAAGCCCTTGTAGACCTTCAGCGTTCCCTTCTTGAGAAGCTTGATCGACAGTTCGGCCGAATCGGCGATCGGCACGATCTGGTCGTCATCGCCGTGCATCACCAGAACCGGCACGTCGATCGCCTTCAGATCGTCGGTGAAGTCGGTTTCCGAGAAGGCCTTGATGCAGTCGTAATGGGCCTTGGCACCCCCCATCATACCCTGGCGCCACCAATTGTCGATCACGCCGGGATAGGTCTTGGCGCCATCGCGGTTGAAGCCGTAGAAGGGGCCGGTTGGGATGTCGCGGTAGAATTGTGCGCGGTTTGCAGCCATTGCCGTCCGGAAGCCGTCGAACACCTCCAACGGCAGTCCGCCCGGGTTCTTGTCCGACTTGACCATGATGGGCGGGACGGCGCCGACCAGCACTGCCTTGGCGACCCGGCCGTTTCCGCCATGCTTTGCGACATAGCGGGCAACTTCGCCGCCGCCCGTGGAATGTCCGATATGAATGGCATTCTTAAGGTCGAGATGGGCGACAAGCTCGGCTACGTCAGCAGCATAGGTGTCCATTTCATTGCCGGTCGCGGTCTGGCTGGAGCGACCATGGCCGCGCCGGTCGTGGGCGATGACGCGGTAGCCCTGGCCGAGGAAATACAGCATCTGGGCATCCCAGTCGTCTGAACTCAACGGCCAGCCGTGGTGAAAAACGATCGGCTGGCCGGTGCCCCAGTCCTTGTAGTAGATCTGCGTCCCGTCTTTCAGGGTGAGGGTGCTGCTGCTCATGGTCGTCTCCTTCTTGCTTGAAGTCTTCGCTGTCGCGGCATCGGCAGTCTGAACAAATGGCATGGCAGCCGCAGCGGCGGCAAGGCCCAGGCCCGCTGTCATCACGCCGCGCCGTGTCGCCTGATTTACAGTCTCGTTCATCTCGCTCTCCTAATGTGACGCGATAAACAATATCGCGATATGGAAAAGCTAGACGAAGATTTTGGCTGTGTCCACTGAAAATCGATATCGCGACATATTATTTCCTGATATGTATATCTTGAAAGTGTGAAATGGAGACTGAGAGAATGTCGCGCGCGGCGCTCCTACCCCTTGATGAGCAGCTTTGCTTCTCCCTCTATGCGGCAAATATCGCCGTCAACAGAACCTACAAGCCGCTTCTGGATTCCATGCAGATCACCTATCCGCAGTATCTGGTGCTGAACGTTTTGGGCGAGGAGGATGGCATGACCGTCGGCGCCATCGCCGACCGGCTGGCGCTGGATTCGAGCACCGTGACGCCGCCGGTCAAACGCATGGAGGCCGCCGGTCTGGTCGAGCGCCGGCGCAGCAAGATTGACGAGCGCCAGGTGCACGTCTGGCTGACCGAAGATGGCCGTGCACTCCTTCAAAGGAGCAGTTGTCTCGGTGAGGAGCTGGTCCGAAAGGCGGGAATGTCGCTTGAGCAGTTCAAAACGTTGAACGAGCAGGTGCTTGCCCTACGCCAGGCGCTTTCCGGGGAGGCGGATCGTGGCGACGAGCGCACGTTGTGACGGAGGGAGATCGCACTATATAGAGATCAAAGCTCTTAAGGACGATTTCAGGATATTTCTGTTGAGGGCGGCTTTGAAACAAAATTTGTCACCCAACAGTCGTTCTTCGTTGTAATATGGTGGCAGAAATGAATGAGGTTTGATTTGTGGCAGTTCTTTCAGACTACGCAGGGCAGCATCATCCTCGGTGTGCTGATCGGCGCCGCTAGCATAGCAATCGGCGTCATGCTGTCGCGGTCTCTTCTTCTGGCGGGTCTTCGGCGCACGCATCGCGCTAATCGTTCCCGGGAGACGCGAATGCTGGCAATGCGGGTCGTTCTGGCGATGGATGATCTGGTCGGCGGTTGCCATAGCGCAGCGATCGATGCGCCGGAGTTCAACCCTTCGGATTCGGGCGATTTCGTCCTGCACACCGATGATCCGCGTCTGGTGCTGCCGAAGGACGTCGATTGGAGCCTGCTGCCGCCGGATCTGGCGGAAGACATTCTGTGGATGCCGAACCGCCTCCGCAATATCCTCGACGGCCTGGAATCGCTTGACGTCAGCGCCCCCGAATTCGACGACTTCTTCCTGCATCGCCAGGCGGATCTGTCGAAGCTTGGCCTGCGCGCGATGGATATCATCGACCGGCTGTGCACCGAATACGGCATCGAGGTGCCCGAGCGGCCGCTCTATTACGACCCGCGTGCAACGTTCGAGGAAGGCGTGGCGCTCGCCGTCGACTTCACCGACCGCCGTCGCAAGTCGCAGAAGAATGCAACGACGCCCGGCCGGTCCAACGTCACGCCGCTGTTCGGCAATGGCGGCGTCGAGCCAAAGACGGTGAAGCCATCGGACAAGGATCCGATCGCCTAATCAGTCATGATGAGATCAGCGAGGCCATCGCCACTGCATATCGATGCAGCGGCGGTGGCCTTTGCGTTTTAAGGAGGGTGGCCTGCCACCTTCGCGGTTGACGCGGAAACTGAAAACCTGCAACAGCCTCTGGACCCGTCCCATCCGGGCGCCGCAACAGCTTGGACTTCGCCCTCAGATGATACGCATCGAAAATATCAGCAAACAGCTCAGCCACCGCATCCTGTTCATCGAAGCCTCCGCCGCCCTCAACAAGGGCGAGAAGGTCGGGCTGGTCGGACCGAACGGGGCCGGCAAGACGACCGTGTTCCGGATGATCACAGGCGAGGAGCATCCCGACGAAGGCCAGGTCGCCGTCGATAAGGGCGTGACGATCGGCTATTTCAACCAGGATGTCGGCGAGATGCACGGCCGCAGCGCCGTTGCCGAGGTCATGGAAGGGGCCGGTCCCGTCAGCATCGTCGCCGGGGAATTGCGCGAGCTCGAGGCTGCCATGGTCGATCCGGACCGTCTCGACGAAATGGACGCGATCATCGAGCGCTATGGCGAGGTGCAGGCGCGCTACGAGGAGCTGGACGGCTACGCGCTCGAGGGCCGCGCCCGAGAGGTGCTGGCGGGGCTAAGCTTCAGCCAGGAAATGATGGACGGCGATGTCGGCGGCCTGTCGGGCGGCTGGAAGATGCGCGTGGCGCTTGGCCGCATTCTCCTGATGCGTCCCGACGTGATGCTGCTCGACGAACCGAGCAACCATCTGGATCTCGAAAGCCTGATCTGGCTCGAGGAATTCCTCAAGAACTACGAGGGCGCCCTGCTGATGACCTCGCATGACCGCGAGTTCATGAACCGTATCGTCACCAAGCTGATCGAGATCGACGGCGGCACGCTGACGACCTTTTCCGGCGACTATGCCTTCTACGAGCAGCAGCGGGCGCTGAACGAAAAGCACCAGATGGCGCAGTTCGAGCGCCAGCAGGCGATGCTTGCCAAGGAAATCAAGTTCATTGAGCGCTTCAAGGCGCGCGCCTCGCATGCCTCACAGGTCCAGAGCCGCGTCAAGAAGCTGGAGAAGATCGACCGCGTCGAGCCTCCAAAGCGGCGTCAAGTCGTGTCTTTCGATTTCGCGCCGGCGCCGCGCTCGGGCGAGGATGTCGTCAGTCTCAAGAACGTCTACAAGAGCTATGGCAGCCGCAGCATTTATGCCGGCCTCGATTTCATGGTCCGCCGGCGCGAGCGCTGGTGCGTCATGGGCATCAACGGCGCCGGCAAGTCGACGCTGCTGAAGCTTGTTACCGGCTCGACCGACCCGGACGAGGGGGCTGTCGCGCTCGGCGCCAGCGTCAAGATGGGCTATTTCGCCCAGCACGCCATGGACCTGCTCGATGGTGAGCGCACCGTCTTCCAGTGGCTCGAGGATTCCTTCCCGCAGGCAGGCCAGGGGCCGCTCAGGGCGCTGGCCGGCTGCTTCGGCTTTTCCGGCGACGATGTCGAAAAGAAGTGCCGTGTTCTGTCAGGCGGCGAGAAGGCGCGTCTGGTCATGGCGGCCATGCTGTTCGACCCGCCCAATCTGCTCGTTCTCGACGAACCGACCAACCACTTGGATCTCGACACCAAGGAAATGCTGATCAAGGCCCTGTCCGAATATGAGGGCACGATGCTGTTCGTCTCGCATGACCGGCATTTCCTCGGCGCATTGTCCAACCGCGTGCTGGAAGTGACGCCGGATGGCGTGCAGCAATATGGCGGCGGCTACACGGAATATGTGGCGCGCACCGGCCACGAGGCGCCGGGCCTGCACGGCTGATCAGGGCTCGCGGACCTCGTCCGCGCCGCCCGCTCGCGCCGCCTTGATGAACCTGCGGTCGAAGGTCATCATCGCCTCGCAGTTGCCGATGCTCCCGAGATGGAGGGCATCGGCGAAATCCATGCCTTGCTCAGCGCGATCAAGCGCGCGTGCCACCAGGTTTGGCTGTTCGAGCGTCACAGTGCGGAGGCCGGAAAACGCCCGAAGTGCCGCGCAGAGCTCAGGCTTCTCGTAGCCGTAGGCGGTCTAGCGCAGGCGCTGGCCCTTCTCGTCGAACACCAGGGCCTTGGCCGGATCGAAGCGCGCGGTGATGGTCTGGCCGGCCTTCAGTCCACGACCGTTCCGGGTCTGGACCGTGACGAGCTCGCCTGCGCCATAGCGGGCGAAGGCGAAGGTCTCTCCGCCGAGATGCTCTAGCATGTCGACAACCATGTCGAGCGAGGCCGCGCCGGTGTCGTCGAAGTGCTCCGGGCGGACGCCGATGGTCACAGCCGTGCCCTCGGCCTGGCCCTTGGCTTCTATGACAAGCGGAATGACGGCGTCGCCAAGCTCGGGCAGCCGTGCCGACCAGCTGCCGTCACCGTTGCGGGCAAGAACACCCTTGAAGAAGTTCATCTTCGGCGAGCCGATGAAGCCTGCGACGAACAGGTTTGCGGGGTCGTCGTAGAGATCGAGCGGCGCGCCGACCTGTTCGACGGCGCCGCTGCGCAGCACCACGATCTTGTCGGCCAGCGTCATCGCCTCGACCTGGTCGTGGGTCACGTAGATGATGGTTGTTGCCAGCTTCTTGTGCAGCCGGGCGATCTCGATGCGCATATGGACGCGCAGTTCGGCGTCGAGGTTCGACAGCGGTTCGTCGAATAGGAAGACCTTGGGATGGCGCACGATGGCGCGGCCGATGGCGACGCGCTGGCGCTGGCCGCCCGACAGCTGTTTCGGCTTGCGGTCGAGCAGCGGCTCCAGCTCGAGAATGCGCGCGGCCTCCTCAACCTGGCGAGCGACCTCGGCCTTGGCAACGCCGGCAAAGCGCAGCGCAAAGCCCATGTTCTCCCGCACCGTCATATGCGGATAGAGCGCATAGGACTGGAAGACCATAGCGATGCCGCGCTTGGACGGGTCGACGTCGTTGACCTCCTTGCCGGCGATGGAGAGCGTCCCCGAGGTGATATCCTCGAGGCCGGCGATCATCCTGAGCAGGGTGGACTTGCCGCATCCGGACGGCCCGACGAAGACGACGAACTCACCGGACTGGACGTCCAGGTCGACGCCCTTGATGACGTCGAGGCTGCCGAAGGATTTGCGGATATTGCGGAGGGTGACTTCGCTCATGGTGTGCCCGCTTCGTTTTGATTGGCATCAACGGCCGAGAGCGCCAGGGTGACGTCGGCAAAGCGCGGTGACGTCACCTTGATGGAGATCGGACCGGTCTCGCCGGTCGATTCCAGCCAGAAGCCCGTCGTGCCGCCCTGGAAGGGAATAACTTGGGGTCCGATGATCCTGGCGGGACCGGAGACTGTCAGGGTGACGACGTCGTTGATGAAAGGAATGCGCGAACCGACCTGATCCAGCGCGCGGACGATCACGCGGGTACTGTCGCGGCCCTTGGCGCGCAGCGTCTGGCTGTCTGCCTCGACCTGCAACGTCGTCGGCAACGGATCGGCGACCATGTGCAGCTTGGCAACCGCTTCTCCGTCGATGAAGCCAGTGAAATGGGCGTCTTCCCACTGCATGCCCCAGACGCCGAGTTCGTCCTTGGTGAAGTGCCGGTGATCGACGACCACAGGCGGATGCGGCAGATGCGGGAAGGTCTCGCGGTCAGGGCCGACGCGTTTGACCAGCGAGCCGTAGCGCAGTTCGATCTCGTCGCAGTTGGTGAGGATGATCAGGGGCAGGACACCGCCGATGTTGCGCTCGCCACGGGCCCAGAAGGTCACGGGCTTCATCACGACATCTTCGGAGGGTTCGCACTGGCTGGAATAGACGTAGGCCGCGAATTTAGGCTCGCGGAACATGTCCATCACGCCGTGGTAGCAGATACGGTCGCCGGAGCCGAAATCCTTGTGGGTGTTGTAGTCGAACATGCACCAGCCGATCGCGCCCGAGATGTTCGGATCGCCATAGGCCGCGTTCAGCACTTCGAGGTGTCGGCGGACATGCTCGGCCTGCCGCTGCTCCTGATCGTAGATCTTGGTCGGATACATGTGGCCGCCAAATTCCGTGATGAGGTAGGGCACGACCTTCGGCAGGCCGGTGCATTCCTGCTGGCTGCGCAGCGCCGTGCGCGGGCGGTTGCTGCCCGGCAATTCCTCGTTGCCAAGGATGAAATCGTTCATCGTGAAGACGTCTTCGAGGAACTCGCTGTCGAGGATGAAGCGCACACCGCCGGTCTGGCGGGTGCTGTCGAGCTCATGGGCCAGCCGGTTGGTCTCGAGGTAGAAGTCGTGGCTATCCTTGGATTCGTTGATGCGCACGCCCCAGATGATGATCGACGGGTGGTTCCAGTCGCGCTCGACCATGCGCCGCACGTTGCGGATCGACTCCTGCTTCCATTCCTCGCCGCCGATATGCTGCCAGCCGGGGATCTCCTCGAACACCAAGAGGCCGATGCGGTCGCAATGGTCGAGGAACCATGGCGACTGCGGATAGTGCGAGGTGCGCACGAGGTTGCACTTCAGCGTGTTCTTCATGATCTCGGCATCCCGCTCCTGGGCGGACTGCCCGGCGGCGTAGCCGACATAGGGGTAGGACTGGTGCCGGTTGAGACCGCGGATCTTCAGCTTGCGGCCGTTGAGCTTGAAGCCTTCTGCGGTGAACTCGGCGGTGCGGAAGCCGAAATGCGAGGCGAGGCGATCGGAGCCCTTGTTGCCCTCGAACGATAAGGTGACGTGGTAGAGGATCGGATCGTCGATGTCCCAGAGCGACAGGCCGGTCAGGTTGGCAAAGGAAAGCGTGACGCTCTCGCCCGTCGTCTCTGAGGATGCCGTGGCGATTTCGTTGCCGGCCGCGTCGCTGATGACCGCCGTCACCGCGCCGCTGAACGAAACTTCCTGCGGATTAGCGAAGTCGCAGCGGACGGTTGCCGATTTCGCTTCGCTGAGCACATGGCCGGTCTCGATCTTGATGTTGGCGATCGACACCGTGTCGGTGACCTTCAACCAGACATCGCGATAGATGCCGGCATAGGTGAGATAATCGATGCGGCCGCCGAAGGGCGGGATTTCGGGGTTCTCGCTGCCGTCGATCTTTACCGTGATAAGGTTGTCGCCTTGGCGCAGACCGTCGGTCAGGCGTGCCTCGAAGGGCGTATAGCCGTCCTTGTGGGCGACGACTTCCTGGCCGTTCAGGTAAACCACGGAATCGGCCATCGCACCGTCGAAGACCAGCGACACTTCGCGCCCGGCAAAATCAGGCTGCCACTTCAGGACGGCCTGATAGGTGAAGGCCCGCTGATAGGATTTTTCGTCGAAATAGTTGAACGGCAGATCGACGGCATTGTGCGGCAGGGTGACGGCGTGTCCCTCGGCCAGCGCCGCGGTCAGATCTGGCGCAAAACCTTCGTGAAAGGTCCAGGAGTCGTTGAAGGAAACAACAGAACGCATTTTCATTCCTATTTGACGGAGCCCAGCATGCCCTGGACGAATTGACGTTGCATGAGAAAGAAGACGACGAGGGTTGGCAGCGTCGCAAGCACGGTGCCGACCATGACGACGCCGTAATCCGGGTAGTAGGCCGAGGCCAGCGACGAGACGACCAGCGTGATGGTCTTGGTCTCGTTCGACTGCAGCACGATGAGCGGCCAGAGATAGTTGTTCCACGCCGTCATGAAGACGATGATGAAGGCGGCGGCATAGGTCGAGCGCATGACCGGCACGTAGATGAACAGGAAGATCTGCCACTCCTTCAGGCCGTCGACCTTGGCGGCGTCGCGCAGCTCGGAGGGGAAGGCCTTCGTGCTCTGGCGGAAGTAGAAGATGATGAAGGCGGAGCCGATCGTCGGCAACAGCACGGCGAGATGGGTGTTGATCAGCCCGGCGCGGCCCATCAGCACGAATAGCGGGATCATCAGCGCCGCAAACGGGATCATCAGCGTCAAAAGGATGGCGCTGTAGACCCGTTCACGCGCCCGGGACTTGAACATCTCGAAGCCGTAGCCGGCGAAAGACGAGACGGCGAGCGTCAGCACCGTGCTGAGAATGGCGATCTTGGCCGAATTCCAGAAGATCAGGGGCGCGTCGACCTGCGTGAAAAAGCCATGCACGTTGGTCCAGAAGGCGGAACCGAGGCTCAGGCGTCCGTTGATGATGTCGATCGACGAATTGCTGGTGCCGATGATCATCCAAAGAAACGGAAAGACCGAGATGAACGCCATGATGCCGACGAAGCCATAGGTGATTACCTGGCTGGCGAAGCTCTTGATACGGTCGCCGCTCATTGGTCCTTCTCCCGCGCCGCATAGAACTGCACGAAGGCCAGCATCGCCACCAGCACGACGATGACGTAGGAAACCGTCGCCGCATAGCCGAGATTGGGGATGAACTTGAAGGTCAGGTTGTAGATGTAGAGCGACAGCGTCAGCGTCGAATCCGAAGGTCCGCCCTGGGTGATGTTCATCACCTCGTCGAACAGCTGCAGAGTGCCGATGGTCGAGATCACGGAGGTGAACAGGATGACCGGCTTCAGCAGCGGAATGGTGATGTAGACGAAACGGCCCCAGGCATTGATGCCGTCGATGCGCGCCGCCTCATAGATCGACTTATCGATGTTCTGCATGGCGGAGAGGTAGAAGATCATGTTGTAGCCGGTCCACCGCCAGGTGATGGCGAGAATGATCAGCACCTTCGCCCAGAAGCCGTCGGTCAGCCACGGGATCGGCGTGGCAATGATGCCGATCGCCTCAAGCGTGCTGTTGACGACGCCCTCATCGGCGAACATGCCTTTGAACAAGGCGGAATAGGCAACCAGCGAGGTGACGCAGGGCAGGAAGATGGCGGTGCGGAACAGCCCGCGGCCGACCAGCTTCGGCATATTGAGCACCGATGCCAGCGCCAGCGCCAGCACGATCATGATCGGCACCTGGATGATGAAGAAAGTCACCGTGTTGGTGAGCGCACGCAGGAACACCGGGTCGTTGGCCAGCCGGACGATATTGCCGAAGCCGACGAACTTGATCATCGTCCCGCGCCCCGACTGGGACGACATGAACAGCGACCAGAGGATCGGATAGACCATGAAAAGCCCGATCAGCACCAAAGCAGGGCCGACGAAAAACCATCCATTGATATCATAGAAGCGGCGAACGCCGCCGGCACGTGCAGAAGCCATCGATCATCCTCGAAGCTGCAGGGTAAACCCTGGGGCGGCCCGAAAGCCGCCCCTTCGGGGAGGTTTACTGGATCTGGGTCTTCACCTGGGCATCGATAGCCTTCAGCGCGTCATCGACCGAGCCGCCCTTGGCAATTGCCGGGATCTGGGCGGTCACGGCGGAATCGACTTCGTTCGTGTAGACGCCATAGTTCACCGACGGAACCTTGGCCAGCCAGTCGGCAAAGCTCTGCCAGACCTTCTGGCCGCCGAAGAAGGCGTCCGCCTGTTCGTAGGCGGCGCCGGTGCGGGCTGCTGTCAGGGAGCCGACGGCGCCGCGATCGGTGAGAATCTTCTGATAGAAATCGACGTCCTTCGCATATTCTGCATTGAGGAAGTCGATTGCCTCATCCTTCTGCTTGGATCCGGCGAGCACGTACCAGCTGGAGCCGCCGAGGTTGGAGGCGTGGGTCGCGCCGGCGACGTTCATGGCCGGGATCGGGGCTACACCCCATTTGCCGGACTGGTCCTTCTGGGCCTTGATGGTACCGGTGATCCACACGCCGGTCACGGTCGAGGCGACATCGCCCGATGTGAAGGTGTTGACGTAGTTCGGCCAGCCGACCGCCTGCTTGGCAATGCCAGCGGCCATGATCTTGCCGAAGGTCTCGAGCGATGCCTTGAGTGCGGCGTTGTCGAGAATGCTGGGGTTGCCGTCCTTGTCGAAGTACCAGCCGCCAGCCGACTGCATCAGGATGCGTACGAGGCCGGCGTCGTTCGGGTCGGTGCCGATCATCTTCTTGCCGGTCTTCGCCTCAACCTGCTTGCCGATCTCGATGAAGCGGTCCCAGGTGATGTTGTTGAGGTCCTCACCCTTGAAGCCAGCGGCTTCCAGATAGTCCTTGCGGTAGAACAGGCCTGTGACGCCGGAATCGAACGGCATACCGTAAACCTTGCCGTTGAGGGTCATCAGGTTGACCTTGTAGGGTGCGAAGCCCTTGTAGTCGACCTTGTCGGACATGGGCGCGAAGGCGCCTGGGAAGGACTGCAGGTATTTCTGCGCGCCGTAATCTTCGATGAGGACGATATCAGGCAGGCCGCCGGCGCCACCGGAGGACAGGCCCGTCTGCAATTTCTGCTCGACGTCGGCCTTGGCGAAATCGACCACCTTGATCGTCGTGTCCGGATGCGCCTTGGTGTAGCGGTCCCCGGCTTCCTTCATGATGGCGACGTTGAAGTTCGGATCCCAGCACCAGACTGTGATCTCTTTAGCCTGTGCCGTGGCGACGGCCAAAAGGCTGACCCCTGCCAGAGCCAGGGCGATGATGCGCGGCGCGCGGTCGCGCAGAAAATTATCCATTGCTTCCTCCCAGAAGTCACGTTGACGAGACAAGCCTCCTGTCTCCGAAGGCAGTATTCCTCATAAAAAGGAAAGATGCAATATTTTCAGTAAATTTTTACTGCGCTGCACAAACGAGGCCGGATCAGGCTCTGTTTGGCCTGCTAACGCGTGCTTTCCCGCCAGACGATGTCTGTGGATAAGATCACCGTCTTGACGATATCGCGGCCGGCGAAACGCTCGAGCAGCAGATCGACAGCGGTCTCGCCGATGAGTTCGGCCGGAATGCGCACGGTCGATAGCGGCGGATTGAGCAACTGCGCCACCGGAATGTCGTTGAAACTGGCAATGGCCACGTCGTCGGGGATCTTGAGGCCGAGCTCGAGCATGGCACGATAGGCGCCGATCGCCATGTTGTCGTTGCAGGCGACGATGATCTCCGGAGGGCGGGCCAACTGCATCAGGGCTTTCGAAAGGGTGTAGCCGCTGTCTGGCGTCAGGTGCTCGGTGACGCAGAGATCGGGGTCGAAGAGGCCGGCCTGGGTCATCCATTCGATATAGGCCCTGCAGCGCCGCTCGGTAAAGAGATGGGGGACCTGATTGATATGCTCCAGCCATCCGACAAAGCCGATGCGCCGATAGCCGCGCTCGTGCAAGGCCGTCAGCAGCTTGCGGATGGCGAGCTGGATATTGCTTTCGACGCTGTCTTCCAGATCCAGCTGCGGCGAAAAGTCTGCAAACACGACGGTTCTGCTATGTTCGCGCAGCCATTCGACCTCTTCGTCGGTATGGCGTCCGATGGCGATGACGCCGGAGGCTTCGCGCAGGAGGGTTGCATCCGGCAGGCTGTCGGCGTGGTAGACCTTGACCACGTCGATCTGCAGGGCACGGCAGCGGTTCTCGATGCCGAGGCGGACGCCGATATAATAGGGATCCGTCAGTTCCTGCGGCGGACGCAGGAAGTGCACCAGGGCAATCCGTCCGGCACCGGGGACGAGGGCCTGTGCGCCGTTGAGGCCGTTTGCCCGGTTGCGGCTGCGCGGCGTGGCATAGTTCAGGGCTTCGGCGGTCTCGATGACCGCCTGGCGCTTGGATGCGGAAATCGACAGCGTGGCATCGTAGTTCAACACGCGGGAGACCGTGGCCGAGGACACGCCGACCGCATTCGCTATTTCCTTGATCGTCACCATTCTAATGATTGCCTATCACCGCAGCTGCTGCAGTGCCGATTCTTCTCTGAGAGTGAATTCATATTTGCTCTTCCAAGGTGGTAATGGGAAGCCTCATCCATCAGTAAATTTTTACTTCGCGGGCTTCCGCAATGCAGCAATGCTCGAATTGCTCTGCCCTGCTTCTTGCCGATATAAAACCGCCTGTTGGCCGATAGACCAGGAATGATCCCTGGATATCGGATTTTTCTTCCGCTAGCCTGCGGTCTGTCTCGAGAGGAGTGCTTCATGCGCCTGCTAGCCATCGTTTCCGCCCTTTCAATCGCCGTCTTCGCCGGTCCCCTGCTGGCGGCGAGTTTTCAAACGCCGCAGGCGCTCTTGGAAGCCATGTACGACGACAAGGTCGGCTCGGCCGATCCTAACTCCTTGACGCGGTACCAGGATTACTTCTCCGATCACCTGAACGGCCTCTTCAAGGCCGATGCGGCGAAGACAGAGCCGGGCGATTCGCTGTCCCTCGACTTCGATCCCGTCATCGCCGGCCAGGATGGGGAAGCCGAGCATCTGAAGATCGGCAAGCCGGATATCAAGGGCGACAAGGCGAAGGTCGTGGTCAAATTCACCAACGGTGTGCCCGTGACGCTGTACTACAGTCTCGTTCGCCAGCCCGACGGCTGGAAGGTCGACGACATCGAGGACAAAGGCGCCCAGTTTCCCTGGAAGGTCAGCGCCATCTTCACCGATGCGAAATAGCGCCCGATCCGAAGCGCCGGGACGCATCGCCGCTTGAAGTCCAGCCGCCGATCGGTCATGTCGTCTGCCACGCAGGATGCCAGGCCGTCAGCCGGGTGATATCATGGCGCCAAATCAAGGAGGCCGCGATGGCTCTGGACCCGATCAAAGTTCTGAACGACTACGCGATGGCCGATTGCTCGGTGCAGTTCTGGGTTCCCGGTGCTGCGCCTGTGCAGTTCCGTGGGCTTAAGGCCGCCGTCAAATATGCCAAGGACAATGGCGGCCGCTGGAACGAAGTCGAGATTACCGTCCATCTGCCGCAGGAAGACATCGTCTACGCGACGGACAAGGTGCACCGGCTGATCGATGCCCTGCGCCCGCCGCGTCGTCCCAAGAAAGACTAGGCCAGCCTCTGCCGATGGCGGCGTCCCTTGCCGATATCGGGCAGGAAGACGGTGAGCAGTCCGAGCAGCGGCAGGTGCGAGCAGATCTTGTAGACGAAGGCGATGCCCATGTGATCTGCGACGATGCCGAGCCCGGCAGCCCCGATGCCACCGATGCCGAAGGCAAAGCCGAAGAACAATCCGGCGATCATGCCGACCCTTCCAGGCACCAGTTCCTGGGCAAAGACGATGATCGCCGAGAACGCCGAGGCGAGGATGACGCCGATGATGAAAGTCAGCACCACTGTAAATTCATAGTTGGCATAGGGCAGCGCCAGCGTGAACGGCAATGTACCGAGGATCGAGAACCAGATCACAAACTTGGTGCCGAACCAGTCGACCGCCGGGCCGCCGGCAACCGTGCCGACCGCAACCGCGCCGAGGAAGACGAACAGCAGGATCTGCGCGTGCTGGACGGAGACCCCGAACCGGTCGATCATGTAGAACGTATAGTAGCTCGACAGGCTGCTCATGTAGATGAACTTCGAAAAGACCAGGAAAACCAGGACGATCATCGACCGGACGATCGTCGCGCGCGGCAGCGCGACAGTGGGAGCGGCCGGCTTGCGTTTGGCGTTGGCAATGCGGTGGCGGGAATACCAGACGCCGACGCGCCACAGGACCACCATGCCGAGCAGCGCCACCAGCGAGAACCAAGCGACGCTGAGCTGTCCGCGCGGCAGGACAATGAAGGCCGCGAGCAGCGGCCCCATGGCCGAGCCGAAATTGCCGCCGACCTGGAACAGCGACTGTGCCAGCCCGTGCCGCCCACCCGAGGCAAGCCGCGCGACGCGGGATGATTCCGGATGAAAGACGGCCGAGCCCAATCCGACGACACCGGCGCCGACGAGCAGCACCCAGTAGGCATGGGCAAAGGCCAGCAGCAGCAGGCCGACCAGCGTGAAGCCCATGCCGACCGTCAGCGAATAGGGCAGCGGCCGTTTGTCGGTATAGATGCCTATGAGGGGTTGCAGCAGCGAGGCGGTAACCTGGAAGACCAGGCCAAGGAGGCCGATCTGGGTAAAGTCGAGGCCATAGCTATCCTTGATCATCGGATAGAGCGCCGGGATCAGTGATTGCATCGTGTCGTTGAGCATGTGGCAGAAGCTGACGGCCATGATGATGCCGAATACAGTTTCTTCCGCCGATGGTGCTAATCCGTCTGCTGTGCTGTTTGCCACGTCCCGCCTCCCGCTTGCGGTCGATGGCATAACGCCGGTTGCAACACTCCTCAAGGCTAGTTAGCAGCCTAACCGTCCTGTCCTGCATTTTTCATGCAAACTGCGCGCAAGTTATTTGCGGCATTAGGTAGAAATCCTTCCCCGAATTAGGTTTAAGTGACTGAATGATTTGATCAAACCCCAAGTGCAAAACATCCAAAACAACGAGACACGCATGGTTGGACTTGGGATTTGAATTTTTGAGCAGATGTTTGAACACGAACCCGCCGCCATCGCCGCAGGTTAGCCTTCAGGTCATGCGGCAGGTTCCCCTGGAAAATCTATTTGGTCGAACCTCCCACCTGTTATGAGGTCTTGGATTCGCGGGTCATCGAGTACAGTATACGGATATCCCCGAGGTATCTCGCTGACGCCGTCAAGACGCGATACCTGCTCCGGCGACAACGCGACCTGGGCCGCTGCCAAGTTGGTTTGAAGTTGGGAAAGTGTGCGTGGCCCGATAATAGGTAGGGAGCCCTTGGCGGCCACCCAAGCGATGGCTATCTCGCCGGGTGTTACGTCAGCCTCGTCGGCAACAGCAATCAAGGCGTCGATGATCGCCGTCCGCTGCTGTGAATTTTCAGGCTGGAAACCCGCGCCGGCCCAAGCTTCGTCTCGTCTGTTTTCGGATTTCCCCGAACGGTATTTGCCCGTTAGTACTCCACCACCGAGCGGTGAATAAGCCACGACCCCGAGGCCCAGCGCCTGGCTGGCCGGAATGAGTTCCTGCTCGGTCGCCCTCTGGACGAGGCTGTGCTCTACTTGGATCCCCGCGATCGGGACCGTTCCCCTGATTTCGGCAATTGTCGCCGCACGCGAGACCCGCCAAGCCGGGAAATTCGAAAGGCCCGCGTAGAGTATCTTGCCCGCCCTTACGAGATCGTCAAAGCCTCGGACTATTTCCTCCAGTGGCGTCACGCCATCGGAAACATGTGCCCAATACAGGTCGATGCGATCAGTTTTGAGCCGTTTCAGGCTCGCTTCGACCGAGAGAACCATTGCCTGTCGACTGTTTCCGGTGACTAGCAGACCGGAGTCGGCAGTCGTCTTGACTGCGAACTTTGTCGACAGGACAAATTCGTCGCGTCGCCCTTCGAGCAAGTCACCAAGAACCACCTCCGATTGGCCCTCCTGATAACCATTCGCCGAGTCGAGGAAATTGCCGCCCGCTTCGGCATAGCTATCGAAAATTCGACGAGCCTCTTCCGGTTCGGCACCGTGTCCGCCCCATGCCGTACCAAAATTCGCGGTTCCGAGAACAAGTTCGGAGACCCGCAGACCCGTATGCTTGCCAAATAGTTTGTAGCGCAAATGATCATTCCTTCTTGTGCCTTCTACCGTGATCACGCTATATCTATCGGACCACTGGTACATATAAATGTACCAGTGTTACATTTGTCAAGGATTAGCAATGCGTGCCGACGCAAAAGAAAATTACATTCACCTGCTGGTCGTGGCTCGGGACGTCATCACGGAGCAAGGGGCTAATGCATCCCTACGCGACATCGCGCGTAGGGCCGAAGTGAGCCACGTAACGCTGTTGCGCCACTTTCCGACACGTGAGGCGTTGCTCGATGCCCTGCTTCGAAAGAGTCTCGAAGAGCTGACGGCAAAGGCGGGCGAAACGGAACCTTCGAGTTCGCCAGGGGAGGCCCTGTTGGGCTGGCTCAGTCACGCTGTCGGCTTCGTGCAGGTTTACAGCGGCGTGGTGACGATGATGGCGACAGCGCTGGCCGACCCTGACTCCGCACTTCATGCCTCCTGCAACAATTTACGCAATGCAGGGGAGCGGCTTCTTAAACTCGCTCAAGAGGAAGGGACTGCACGCAGCGATATGGAGGGAAGCGACTTGTTCGCTCTTATTGGTGCACTTGGCTGGATTGGCGACCAACAGTCGTTCAAGCCGCGAGCCGAATATCTTTTTGATGTCATTGCGAGTGCAATCCTGGTTGGGCGCTCTGGAGAGTTTCGTTAATCCTTCCGTCTTGTGGTCGATCGACTCCCTGGGGAGTTTCAGGTCGGTGCGGATGTTGGTATAGATCACGTAGAGCGCCGCTAGAGGGCATCCTGCTCCGACTTTTGCAAGATTGGCAGCAAGATGAGTGCCGGCTATGGCTTCCGAGCGAGCATGATGTCGTCGATGTCGATGAAACAACCGCGCGGCGCGAACCTAGTACTTCTTCTTGCGCCCGGCCGGCTGCTTGTTGCCGCGCGGTCCGGTCTGGACGGGCGTGTTCTGGACGTTCTCCTCGGACAGCTTGCGCCAGCGGTCGAGACGGTCGGCCGACAGGGTGCCGTCCTTGACGGCCTTCTGGACTGCGCAGCCCGGCTCATGGGCATGGGTGCAGTCGCGGAAGCGGCAGAAGGGTGCAAGATCGGTGATCTCGGCAAACAATGTCTCGATGCCGAAGGAGGCGTCGCTGACATAGAGGGTGCGCATGCCCGGGGTGTCGATTACCCAGCCGCCGCCGGCAATCGCATGCAGGGAGCGGGCCGTGGTTGTGTGGCGCCCCTTGGAGTCATGCTCGCGTATGCCGCCGGTTTCCTGGACATTTTCGCGGTCCGGTCCAGCCAGCGTGTTGACAAGGGTAGACTTGCCGACGCCTGACGATCCGACGAGCGCAACCGTGCGACCGGCGCCGCACCAGGGTGCAAGGGCGCCGACGGCATCGGGGGAACGGCCGTTCAGGACCACGACAGCCAGATCGCGCTGCAACGCCATCGCCTGTTGCTCGTAGGTTTTTGCGTCGTCGACCGTGTCTGCCTTGGTCAGTACGATCACCGGCTCGGTGCCCGCCTGATTGGCAAGCGCCAGATAGCGTTCCAGCCGCGAGGGATTGAAGTCGGCGTTGCAGGAGGTGACGATGAACAGCGTGTCGACATTGGCTGCGGCCAGCTGGTTGTCCTTGCCTTCGGTGCGCCGCTGCAGCAGCGCCTTGCGGTCGAGGCGCCGGATGAGCAGGTCGGTGTCGGGTTCGGCCAGCACCCAGTCGCCAACTGCAAATTCGCCGGTATTGGCGTGCGGCTGGAGGGTCAGCTGTTCCGTTCCATGTTCCGAAATGGCGGCTAGTCTTGTGCGGTGGACGCTGGAAATGCGTCGCGGTTCGAGCCCTTCATCCTCAGGCCCGAGCTGCGACTGGAAGAATTCCGACCATCCGAGCGCGGCAAGCGATGCTGGTTCCGTCACAGGCTGCCCCCAAGGGCTCGGCATTGCAGTCATCGGCCAGCTCCTTGGCGACACGGGCATTCCTGCTGATAGCAGACCTGTCAACAAAAGGGCAATCAATTTGCCGGAACGCGGCCTCTTCGTCACTCGACCACCGTGGTCTGCGGCCAGCGGAGAAGGGCCTGGCGACCAGCGTCGGTCAGGGCATAAACACCCCTTTCGACCCGCTCGAACCAGCCGTAGACATTGCCGCGAAGAATGTTGCCGGCCTCCGGCGCCATCAGTTTCATGTCCTTCGGCCTCAACGGCCCGGCCTCCAAGGCGGCGGCGATGGTCAGCGCCTGCTGGCGATAGGCGGTCATGACAGGGATCTTGGTCGAGCCGCCTAGCATCGGGTCGCCGCGCCGGCGCTGATGCTCCTTGATCAGCCGCGATCGTCGTTTCGGGTTCGTGCGCGGCATCGGCGTGACGGAGGCGACGATAACGCTGACAGCGCCGCTATCCGAGATGCCGAGCATGCCGAAACCGAGCCTGCGGCAAAGATCGCGAAAGCGCTTGTCGGATTCGCGGCCCTTGCCCCTGGCAGAGATCCGGGCAGCGATCCACACCTCGTCGCACAAGGCCGCCCGATCGACGGCTTGCAGGATCAGTTCGAGGTTGAAAGTTAGCTTCAGCTCGCAGATGACGACGACGCTCGGCTCGCCGTCGCTGATCCCGACGAGATCGCAGCCGCCGATTTCGCCCTTCACCGCGTAACCGGCGTTTTCCAGAAAGGCCTTTACCGGCAGGTATAGGGTTTTTTCCAAGCTGTGCTCAATCGTGATGATTCGTCATGGGCTCTTGTGCATCGACATCATCGGCTCTGCAACGCGCAAGACCACAAACGGGGATGCAGGCCGGCGTTAACTCAAGAATCGGGCTTCCAGCAGATCGAGCTCGAGAACGATCTTTCTTGCGGTACCGCTGCCCAGCTGACGGGCGCGGACCTTGCGAAATATCTCGTCCCGCTCGGCCCTGACGGCTGCCAGCCGCAGCTTCATCTCTATGTCGGCAATGTCCCGCGACGTCGAATTCGTCTCCTCCGTGCCTGTAAATGTTTCCAGGCGCCGACGGTAGAATTCGGTCACCCTCGCGGCCGCTTCGAGATAGAGGTCTGCGTCCTCCCGGCCTGCGGCCATATGGTGGTGAAGGGCCTCGACCGCGCCGATGGCCTTGTGGGCCGCCGCAATCCGGGCAGCGGTCTCGTCCTCCTCCTGCTTCGTCTCCCTGGGCAGCGCCAGGCCATGCAGCAGTGGCGGCAGGAAGACGGTTGCCGCGATCAGCGAAACGACGATAACGCCCATGGCGAGAAAGATTGCCAGGTCGCGGGCGGGAAAGGGGGTACCGTCGTTCAAGGCGAAGGGCAGCGTCAACACACCGGCAAGCGTCAGCGCGCCCCGCACCCCGGCTACCGAGAAGGCGGCGACGATGCGCCAGCTGGGCGAGTCATGCCGGCGCTTTTGACGCAACAGCGTCAGTTGCAACGATACCCAGACCCAGACGAATCGCAGGCATGCAAGCCCCAGATGCAGCGCCAGCACATAGGCCAGCAGCCACCAGGGATTTTCGTGCCCCGTCAGCTTCACCGTCTCATCGGCGCGCGACAGGATCGCCGGTAGCTGCTCGCCGAGCAGCACGAAGATCGTGCCGTTCGCAGCAAAGGCAATCATGTCCCAGACGGTGCTGCGGCGCATGCGGGTGACCGCTAGCGCCTGGCCGGAGCTTTCCGCGACGCTCATCGTCACACCAGCCGAAACGGCGGCAAGGATACCGGAGCAGTGCAGGCGCTCGGCCAACAAGTAGGAAGCAAAGGGAATGAGGAGGCTCACGAGAATCTGCGAGCCGCTTTCCTCGCCGAAGCGCTGCGACATCCGGCCGGTGATCCAGGTGATCGACCACGTCACGGCAATGCCGATGAGCAAGCCGCCGATGGCGACCCACAGGAAGTCCAACGTTGCCTGGTATAGCGAAAATGTGCCTGTCAGGGCGGCGGCAATGGCAAAGCGCAAGCAAACCAGACCCGATGCGTCGTTCAGCAGCGATTCGCCTTCGAGAATATGCATCATCCGCGGCGGTATCTTTACCCTCTGGGCAATGGCGGAGACGGCGATCGGATCGGTCGGTGAGACCACCGCAGCCAGCGCAAAGGCAACGGCGAGCGGCATGGCTGGGATCAGCCAATGGACGAAGAGCCCAACCCCTAGGACCGTGAAGATCACCAGCCCCAGTGCCAGTTCGATGACGATGTTGCGGTCCCGCATCAGTTCCTCGCGCGGGATTCGCCAGCCGTCGAGAAACAACAGTGGCGGCAGGAACAGCAGGAAGAAGATATCCGGCTCAAGCGTGACGCTGAGATCAGCGGACAGGCCGATCGCCCCGCCAAGGACGATCTGGATCAACGGCAACGGCAGCGATATCGGCAGAACCCGGGAAATGGCGCCGCTGACGACGATGGCCAGCAGCAGCACGAGGGCTGTGGTGATGATGTCCAAGAGGAGCGGTCCTTAGGTTCGGCGTAAGTGGTCTTATTTTGCGACCAAAGACAACGATTGTTCGCAATTTGCAATTCACTACCGCTGAAATTTAAATTCGCCCGGGCCGTACGCCGTCCACCGTCCTCGACCATTTGAGACGTGACATGCGCGGCCTTTCCGCCGCGCATGTCATATCAGCCGATTATGCGGCGAGCATGCCGTGCGGATCGAGCACGAACTTCTGGGCAGCACCCTGGTCGAAGCTCTCGTAGCCCTGCGCCGCTTCCTCGAGCGAGATGATCTTTGCGTTGACGATGTCGGCGATCGGCAGGCGGTCGTGCAGGATCGCCTGCATCAGCTGCCTGTTATACTTGATGACAGGTGTCTGGCCGGTGTGGAAGGATTGCGCCTTCGCCCAACCAAGCCCGAAGCGCATCGACAGATTGCCGAGCTTCGCCGCGCTGTCGACGGCACCCGGGTCTTCCGTCACGTAGAGCCCCGGAATGCCGATCGAGCCGGCCGCGCGGGTGATCTCCATCATCTGGTTGAGAACGATGGCCGGCTGTTCGCCACCGGCATGGCCACGCGCCTCGAAACCGACGGCATCAATCGCACTGTCGACCTCGTTGCTGCCGGTCACCTCCGCGATCATGTCGCCGAGCCGGTCGCTGGCGGACAGGTCGATCGGCTCGAAGCCGACCTTGGCGGCGTGCGCCAGACGATCCTTGTTGAAGTCGCCGATCATCACGACAGCGGCGCCGAGGATGCGGGCGGAGGCAGCTGCCGCAAGGCCGACCGGGCCGGCGCCCGCGACGTAGACGGTCGATCCCACCCCGACGCCGGCTCTTACCGCACCGTGAAATCCGGTCGGCAGGATGTCGGACAGCATGGTCAGATCGCGAATCTTGGCCATGGCCTTGTCACGGTCCGGGAATTTCAGAAGGTTGAAGTCGGCGTAGGGCACCGTGACATATTTCGCCTGGCCGCCGATCCAGCCGCCCATGTCGACATATCCATAGGCGCCACCGGCGCGAGCCGGGTTGACAGTGAGGCAGACGCCGGTGTCCTGCGCCTTGCAGCAGCGGCAACGACCGCAGGCGACGTTGAAGGGCACCGAGACGATATCGCCGATTTCCAGCATTTCGACATCGAGACCCTTCTCGATGACCTCGCCGGTGATTTCATGACCGAGCACGAGGCCCGGCAGTGCGGTGGTGCGACCGCGCACCATGTGCTGGTCGGAGCCGCAGATATTGGTCGAAACAACCTTCAGGATGACGCCGTGCTCGATCCGCCGGCCGTCTGGCGCCTCGAGTTTCGGATCGTCGATATCGCGCACCTCGACCGAGCCGGGTTTGAGATAGACGACACCTCTGTTCTTGCTCATGATGATCTCCTCCGTTGTTGCCTGATCGACTCCTCTCGATGCAGGCCATTATCGTACCGCGATTTACGCCCGTTGGGTGACCAATGTCGCGCTCGCCGTGCGATTATCTCAGATGCCCGGCGCTGGCAGTGATCGTCATGCGACGTAAGCTGTCTTCGCAAGGCGCAGATCCGGCAATTTCGCGGCTGACCGTGCAGCGACCCCGCGGCGCTGAGGGAGCGACGTCGATAAGCCGAAGCAAGTGCTCTTGCTTCACATCGCCCTTGACGGTGGATAGCGAAGACACCCATGTGTTGGCATCCGCCCTACCTGGGCCCGAACAGCATCGAGAGCATGTCGACATGACCTCACCCAGCCTCCTTCTGACCTTCAACGCCGGTTCGTCATCCGTCAAGATCGGCATTTTCGAGGTCGAAGCCCGAGCCGCGCGAATGACCGGCAAGGCCGTCATCGACCTCCGGGCCAAGCCGCTGGTCTTCACGGTCGACCAAGGCCCCAAGCCGTTCCAGGTCGGGATGAAAAGCAGCGTCACGGCCGATATGCACGATGTCATCGACGAGGCCTTTGCCATCCTTTCCGACCATTTCGACATGAACGCAGTTGCTGCCGTCGGCCATCGCGTCGTCCATGGCGGCGATCGGTTCCTGAACGTGGTGGCGCTTGACGAGGCAACGATAGAGGCGATCGATGCGCTGACGCCGCTGGCGCCGCTGCATCAGCCGGAGGCGCTGCGCTTCATCCGCGCCGTCGCGCATCTGAAGCCCGCACTTACGCAGGCGGCCTCCTTCGATACGGCCTTCCATGCAACCCAACACGACCTCGTGCGTCGCTTCGCCATTCCGCGCGCGCTGCATGATCAGGGCATCAAGCGCTACGGCTTCCATGGGCTTTCCTATCAGTTCGTGTCGTCAGAGCTTTCAAGGCGCGCGATGAAGCCGGTCGGCAAGACCGTGATCGCCCATCTCGGCAGCGGTGCCAGCCTGTGCGCGCTCGAAGACGGCGTCAGTCGCGATTGCAGTATGGGGTTTTCGACGCTCGACGGCATTCCGATGGCAACGCGGCCGGGCTGGCTGGATGTCGGTGTCGTACTGCACCTGCTCGACCAGAAAAAAATGTCCTATGCCGAGCTCGAGGACATGCTTTACCACAAATCAGGCCTTCTCGGGGTGTCTGGAAAGAGCGCAGATACGCGCGCGCTTCTGAAAGACGACAGCCCGGAAGCGGGCGAGGCCATCGATCTCTTCGTCCTCCGCATAGCCGGCGAGATCGGCCGCATGGCATCGACGCTTGGGGGCATCGACACTTTGGTGTTCACGGCCGGGATCGGCGAACATCAGCCGGAAATCCGTGAGAAAGTGCTCGAACGACTCGCCTGGCTTGGTGTCGATATCGACCCCGATGCCAACGCCGACAATGCTTTTCGGATCAGTACCGGCGAGAGTCGTGTCTCCGCCTATGTCATCGCCACCAACGAGGAACAGGTGATCGCGGACGAGGTTTTGGCAATTCTCGGTCGTTCTTGATTTAAGTCACACGGCTGCCGCGTATAGAAGGTAGTGTCCCTCCACGATGCCGGCCTTGACCGGTCGGGACGCGCGCGAGAGCGCTGTTCCGCTGGCTGCGCTGCGCCCACACTTCATCGACGAGGGACCAGAATGAACGGAAACGCAAATTCGACCGCCAAGCCACTCAGTGCTGACGAACTCCGTCGTATCAATGCCTGGTGGCGCGCTGCGAATTATCTCAATATCGGGCAGATCTATCTTTCCGCCAATCCACTGATGCGCGAAAAGTTGACGGTCGATCACGTCAAGCCGCGCCTGCTTGGTCATTGGGGAACCTCTCCAGGCCTCAATTTGATTTATGTCCACCTCAATCGCCTGATCAAGAAATACGACCTCAATACAGTCTACATGGCCGGCCCGGGCCACGGCGGCCCGGCGCTGCTTGCCAATGTCTGGCTGGAAGGCAGCTACACGGAGTTCTATCCGGAGATTACCCGTGACGAGGCCGGCATGCTGCGGCTGTTCCGGCAGTTTTCCACCCCCGGCGGCGTGCCGAGCCACGTCAGCGTGCCGACACCCGGCTCCATCCATGAGGGCGGCGAGCTCGGCTATGTGCTGGTGCATGCCTTCGGGGCGGTGATGGACAATCCTGATTTGCTGGTTGCCGCCGTTGTCGGCGACGGTGAAGCCGAGACGGGGCCGCTTGCCGGCAGCTGGAAGAGCATCGACTTCATCAACCCGACACGAGACGGCGCCGTCCTGCCGATCTTGCATCTTAACGGCTACAAGATTTCCGGCCCGACTGTCCTTGCCCGGCATAGCGACGAGGACCTGACGAAATTCTTCGAGGGCCAGGGTTACACGCCCTATTTCGTTGAGGGTGATGTGCCCGATGACGTTCATCAGGCCTTTTCCGCAACTTTGGAAAAGGCCGTCCTTGCCATTCGCGATATCCAGGCGAAAGCGCGCACGAGCGGCCTCTCCGAGCGCCCCCGCTGGCCGATGATTGTCCTGCGTACGCCGAAAGGCTGGACGGGGCCGAAGGTTGTCGATGGATTGCAGATCGAAGGCACGTTTCGCGCCCATCAGGTTCCCGTTTCCGAGGTCCTTACCAAGCCGGAGCACCTGCAGATCCTCGAAGATTGGCTTCGCAGCTACAGGCCGGAAGAACTGTTCGATGAGGGTGGCCGGTTTCGCGAGGAATTCGCCGATCTCGCTCCGGCCGGCGAACGGCGAATGGGGGCCAACCCTCACGCCAATGGTGGCGTCTTGACGGTTCCGTTGAAGTTGCCGGACTTCAACGACTACGAGGTCAAATTCGAGGCCCGGGCGCGCGACCGCATTGGCTCCACCAGCATTCTCGGCAACTACCTGCGCGAAATCTACCGCGACAATCCAGACAATTTCCGGCTGTTCTGCCCGGATGAGACAAATTCGAACAGGCTCGGCGCCATCCTCGATGTCTCCGACCGCTGCCTGGTGAGCGAGATCCTGCCCAATGACGACCACGTGTCGCATAATGGGCGGGTCATGGAGGTGCTCAGCGAACATTGCTGCCACGGCTGGCTAGAGGGCTATACGCTCACAGGCCGACATGGTCTGTTTGCGACCTACGAGGCCTTTGCCATGATCGTCGATTCCATGTCGATGCAGCATGGCAAGTGGCTGGAGCATGCAAAGCAGGTACCCTGGCGCGCCGATGTGCCTTCGCTCAACTATCTGCTGACCTCCACCTGCTGGCGCAACGACCACAATGGCTTCAGCCACCAGGGACCGGGTTTCATCGACACCGTCATCCACCGCAAGCCGACCGTCGCGCGCGTCTATCTGCCGGCCGATGCCAATTGCCTGCTGTCGATCGCCGACCATTGCCTGCGCAGCGTCAATTACCTGAACCTGATCGTCATCGACAAGCAGCCGCAATTGCAATGGCTGACGATGGAGGAGGCCAAGGTTCATTGCACAAAGGGCGCCGGCATCTGGGACATGTACAGCAATCAGCCCGGCGAGCCGGATATCGTGCTTGCCTGCGCCGGCGATATACCGACGCAAGAGACGATCGCCGCCGCCTGGATGCTTCGTCGTCACGCGCCCGATATCAAGGTGCGCGTCGTCAATGTCGTCGACCTGATGCGCATCTGCCCTTCCGATCGTCATCCGCATGGCATGACCGATGCCGACTTCATCGACATCTTCACCGAAAGCGCACAGGTCATCTTCAGCTTCCACGGCTATCCCGGCGTCATCCACGATCTCCTGCACGGGCGGGCGGCCCATGACCGCTTCCATGTCCGCGGATACCTGGAAGAAGGCACAACGACGACGCCGTTCGACATGGTGGTGCAGAACAAGATAAGCCGACTTCATCTTTGCCTGGACGTGTTGCGCTATCTGCCGGCCAGCGGCGCTACCCACAGCGATATGGCCGCCCATTGCACCGAGATGCTGGCGGAGCACCACCGCTACATCCGCGAAACGTTCGACGATCTGCCCGAGATCAAGAACTGGGTCTGGTCGGACTGAAGAGCGGCTGGGGGGGCGGCCTGCAGAGTGGACGAGAGCGAGAAGGCCTTGAAGCGGCCTTACTCGCTGCCGTTCTCCCGCCCGGCGAAGACATAACCAATCCCGCGTACCGACTTGATGATTTCGGGGTTCTTCGGATCGCGCTCGATCTTCTTCCGCAGGCGGGCGATCTGGGCGTCGATCGTACGGTCGAAAGCCTCCAGGCTGCGGCCGCGCGTCATGTCCATCAGCGTTTCACGCGCCAGCACCCGGCGTGGATTGCGGGCGAGCGCTGCCAACATGTCGAACTCGCCGGTTGTCAATTCGATGTTCGGACAATCGCCCGACGACAGCTGCCGCCGACCGATGTCCAAGGTGAATCCGTCGAAGCGGATCATTTCGCTTTGGTCGTCCGCGGGTAAGGGGGCGGGGCGCCTGCGCCTGAGGATCGTGCGGACGCGGGCCAGCACTTCGCGCAGGTGAAACGGCTTGGCGATGTAATCATCGGCACCGATTTCCAGCCCGACAATCCGATCAATGACGTCGTCGCGGCCCGTCAGCATGATGATGGGAACGTCCGACGTCGCACGGATCTCCCGTGCCAGCGTCAGTCCGTCGTCGCCGGGCAGGACGAGGTCGAGCAGGATCGCGTCGAAGCCGGCGGCGGCCATCGCCCGCCTCATCGAGGGTCCGTCGTTGGCGAGGGTGACAATATAACCCTCTTCCTCGAAATAGCGCTGCAGCATCTGGCAGATTCGCGGGTCGTCATCGACGACGAGAATGTTGGATTTGGTCGTTAAGCCGTCATTCATGGCGCTGCCGATCGTGAACCTGAAAAGGGCGCTGTTACAGTCTGTTACAATTTCGCACCGTTTAGCACAGCCGCATCGTTCCTACGTAACGCGAAGCGGGTCAATTGCTCTCACGAAATAAGAGAGGTTTGACAGATGTTTTCGACCAGTGCGACACAGCAATCGACCAACGTAGTCTGCATGAAACCGGCAGGCCTCTCCACCTTCGATTCGGGCATTCAGTGGCGCCCGCAGGAAACGCTCGAATCCGGCGATTCGCTTTTCTGGGAGGGCGAGACGGCGACCCATATCTTCGAGGTCACCGAGGGCGTGCTGCGGGTGTTCCGGATCATTGCCGACGGTCGGCGCATTATCATGGGCTTTCTCTTCGCCGGCGACATTATCGGCATCTCGTTCCGTCACCATTACCTCTACACGGTAGAAGCCGTCACCACGGCAAAGGTCCGCCGCTGTTCGCGCACCAGCTTCCAGCAGAAGCTGAATACCGACCCCGCTCTCCAGCCAAAGCTTTTCGCCAAGCTCTGCGAGGAAATGGCGGCGGCCCAGGATCATATGGTTCTGCTTGGGCGGAAGTCCGCGGAGGAACGGCTTTGCAGCTTCTTTCTGATGCTGGCCCGCAGGCAGGCGAAGGCCGCTGCCCCGCGCGTCATCCTCGATCTGCCGATGAGCCGTCAGGACATCGCCGACTTTCTGGGACTGACGATCGAGACTGTCTCGCGCAACATCACAAGGCTGACCAGCATGGGGGTCATCAGCCCGGTCGGGAGGCACAGCATCGAATTGAGAGTGAACAAGCTTGCGTTGCTTGCGGGAGATTGCGATGCAGACAATAATGACAGCACAGAAAACGGCGGACGTCGGTTGGCCCGCTGCTGATTGGTGGAACAGAGAGACTATGGACACCTTCAAGGCGCTCCAGAATGAGAGCGACTTCGGCCTTGACGAGCTCGCGCGGGTTCTCGACGGCGCAAGCATCATCGTCCACCGACTTGATGGCGTCATCATCCTTTGGACCAGCGGCTGCGAGGCGCTATACGGCTGGACGCGCGAAGAAGCGGTCGGTCGGATCGTGCATGAGCTCTTGGCGACGGAGTTCGCTGAGCCGTTGGAGACGCTGCGCAAGGATCTCCTGGAAAAGGGGGTATGGACCGGCGAGGTCCGTCACCGGCACAGGGACGGGCGGCTTCTATATATCGCCAGCCGCTGCGTCACAGTAGCGCGAGCAGACAATGGGACGGCAGTTGTCTTCCAGACCAACAACGACGTCACGGCATTGCGCCGGGCGCAGGCCGAGTTGGTGAGGCGAGAGGTTCACCTCAGGTCCATTCTCGAAACGGTGCCGGAGGCCATGATCGTCATCAACGACGAGGGCCGGATCACCTCCTTCAGCGCGGCCGCCGAACGCCTCTTCGGCTATAGTGCCGCCGAAATCTGCGGGCGAAACGTGCGTGAGCTGATGCCGCAGCCCGACCGCGACGCCCATGACAGCTATTTGTCCCATTACCTCACGACCGGGGAGCGGCGCATCATCGGCTACGGCCGTGTCGTCACCGGCCAGCGCCGTGACAAATCCACATTCCCCATGGAGCTCTCCGTTGGCGAAGCCATCTCCAATGGCGAGCGGATTTTCACCGGCTTCATTCGCGACCTGACCAGTCGGCATCGCATCGAGGAAGAGCTCCGCCAGGCGCAGAAGATGGAGGCGGTCGGTCAATTGACCGGTGGCCTCGCGCACGATTTCAACAATCTCCTGACCGTCGTCAGCGGCAATCTCGAGATGCTCGAAAACAAGCTGCGGGACGAAAGGCAGCTCTCGCTGCTGCGCGAGGCGCAGCTTGCCGCCGAGGATGGCGCCAAGCTCACGGCGCAGTTGCTCGCCTTCGGGAGACGGCAGCCGCTTCATCCGAAGGCTGCCGATGTCGGGCAGCTGGTCAACAGTTTTTCCGACCTTCTGCGGCGAACCATCGGCGAGACGATCGAGCTGCGGACCATTGTCTCCGGCTCTTCCAATCTGGCGATGGTCGACACCTCGCAGTTGCAGAACGCGCTGCTCAATCTGGCCCTCAATGCGCGGGATGCGATGACGGGTGGCGGTCGCCTGACGATCTCGATGAGCCGCATCAGGCTCGACGTCGATTATGCAACGCGCTATCCGCACGTTCGCACCGGCGATTATGTGCTTATTTCAGTCGAGGACAACGGCCAAGGCATGACCGAGGATGTGCGCCAGCATGCTTTCGAGCCGTTTTTCACGACCAAGAGCCTTGGTGCCGGCACCGGGCTTGGCCTCAGCATGGTCTATGGCTTCGCCAAGCAGTCGGGCGGACATGTGGAGCTCGAAAGCACGACGGGGGTCGGCACGATCGTGCGCATCTTCCTGCCCTTGCTTCGCGAAGCGGAGCCTCCCGCCATCCAGGTTGAGACAGTCCGCGAGGAGATTCCGCGCGGCAGCGAGTTGATCCTCGTGGCGGAGGACGATCCGCGCGTACGGCGCATCGTGGTCGCCAGGCTGGAGGATGCCGGCTACCGCGTCCTTGAGGCCACAAACGGACCCGACGCGCTGGCGATGTTCGAGCAAACCCCCGATATCGCTCTGGTTTTTACCGATATTGCGATGCCGGGTGGGCTGACCGGCGACAAGCTTGCCGAGAAGATCCGGCTGCTCCGGCCGGACGCCAAGATCCTGTTCACATCGGGCTATGCCTCGCCGGAGATTGCGGAGGGCGAAGTCGCTAACGACGCGAGCTGGCTCAAAAAGCCCTATACGGCGCGGGAGCTGGCCGTTAGGCTGCGCGAGCTTCTGGACTGATAGGAATGGATGCCGCCTGCACGCTCCGAATTGACGGAACGTTGACCCATTTGCGCTAGCTTGGACAGCGTCTAAGCTGGAGGTCGATATGACGCTGCGCCAATTCCGTTCGGTCATCCTGATAGGCTGCCTCGTCTTTCCGCGCCTCGCCTTTGCCGAAACGCAATGGATGGGGCAGATCAACCAATGGGCTGTCGGCTTCGAAAGCGGATCGGGAGAACCCTATTGTCGGCTTGTCTGGGACAGCCTGTTGGGAAGGACCGTAGAATTCCAGGCGCGGCGCGACGGGACGCGCTGGCTTGTCGCTAGGGATGGCTGGGCCATCCCACCGGGGACGGTGACGACTGTCACCATAGTCGACGGCCAGCGCAACATTGCCGCGCCGGCGATATATGCCGACCCAAAGACCCTGCAGCTGTGGAGCAAGCAGGGTCATACCAGCGATGGCCCAACCAAGCGATTGATCACCGAGGCTTTTGCGGGGCGACCCGATGTGCAATTGACCTTTTCCGGAAACGAGCCGGGCTGGACCGTCCCGATGTCGCGTGTGCAAACGCTTTATCCGGAATTTCTGCAATGCATGCAGCGTCTGAACGGCAAGAGCCTGCAGACCGCCGAAGCGGGCTCTGCCCAGCCATTCTGACGGGTCCGGCTTGTCCCGCTTCGAGGCGTGGATAGGGCAGGCTCACACCGCCAGACTGAAGCGGCTGGCTGTGTCCCAGCGGTAGCGGTCGAAGATTGCGGCCACCACGCGAACGACAGAACGTCCCCGCTCGGTCATCTCGACAAGCGGACCTTGGACGTGCACGAGCCCGTCGACGATCATCGGCTGCAAAGAAGCCAGTTCATCCGTGAAATCCTGATCTGCGGCAACCATGGCAAGATCGACCATGAAGTTGCACATCAACGTCTCGATGATGTCAGCGCGGCGCTGATCGTCATCGTCCATTCGGCAGCCTCTCACGCTGGCCAGCCGGCCCTCGCCAACGGTCCGGCAATATCCCGGATTGTCCGCCAGGTTCTGGATGTAGCCCTCGTCGAGCCGCGAGATCGCCGATGCGCCGAAGCCGATCAGCATCGGACAGTCGTCGTCAGTGTAGCCCTGGAAATTGCGGTGCAGCCGTCCTGCCCTTGAAGCATGCGCGAGCTTGTCGTCGGCGCGCGCGAAATGGTCGAGCCCGATCGGCTCATAGCCTGATCCGGTGAGTTCCGAGGTTACCAAAGCCGCCTGTTCGATGCGCTCCGCAGAATTCGGCAGCGTGGCGCTGTCGATCAGCCGCTGGTTGGCGCGACGGTCGGGCATGTGTGCGTATCCATAGCAGGCGATGCGATCCGGGGCGAGTTTCGCGACCTCAGCGCAGGTCTGGCGGAGCGAAGATACCGTCTGAAGCGGCAGGCCGTAGATCAGGTCGAAATTCAAACGCTCGATGCCCGCCGCGCGGAGATGGCTTACCGCTGCCCGCACCATTTCAATCGGCTGGACGCGGCCTATTGCGATCTGGACCTGCGGGTCGGTATCCTGAACCCCGAGGCTCGCGCGGTTGACGCCCATGGCGCCCAAGGCTTCAGCCAAGTCCGGGGTGACCGAGCGCGGGTCGAGTTCGACGGCGTGCTCGACGTTCTGGTCGATATCGAAGTGACTATGGAGTACATCCAGCACCGATTTCATGCCGGCAGCACCGAGAATGCTCGGCGTTCCGCCACCCCAATGCAGGCGGGCCATCGTCGGGCGACCGCCGACGTGCCGGGAAACCGTCTCGATCTCGGTTTCCAGCGCTTGCCTATATGCATCAATGACATCGTCACGGCGGGCAATCTTGGTGTGGCAGCCGCAGTAGAAGCAGAGGTTGCGGCAATAGGGGACGTGCAGATAAACAGAAACCCGCTGGCCGGGCGTGATGCGGGCAAGCCAGCGCGCATGATCTTCGGCTGTCACAGCCGCGGAAAACTCCGCGGCTGTGGGGTAGGATGTGTAACGCGGCACAGCAAGGCGAGCATAGCGTTGCACGACGGCGTCATCGTTCTTCATTTGGCGTCGCGGTCCCGGGCGGGCTTTTGCGGCACGAGCGCCAGTTGGCGGTCTTCGCGCATCTCGAACCACATCGCATTGAGGATCGCAAACGAGCAGGCGAGGCCCACGCCGAGTATCCAGGCAAAATACCACATGTTCTTCTATCCTTAATAAGCGTTGGGATTGCGACCGAGCGAGGTCGGTGTCACCGTGCCGCGCATGACGCGGAAGACGAAGCCGGTGTAGAGGAGCACGATCGGCAGGAAGACGATTGTCGCGATCAGCATGATGAACAGCGTCAGATGGCTCGATGAGGCATCCCAGACCGTCAGGCTTGCCGCCGGATCGATCGAGCTTGGCAGCAGGAACGGGAAGAGCGAGAGCCCGGCCGTTGCGATGATGCCGACGATAGCGATCGTGGTGCCGAGCAGGGCGGTTTTTGACGCCCGGCCGGAGAGGCCGACAAAGGCGAGCAAGGAGCCGACAAAGCCGAGAACGGGGGCGGCGATCATCCACGGATGGTTAGCATAATTGCTGAGCCAGCCGCCGGAGACCAGGCTTACGGTCTTATAAAGCGGGTTGGAGGGGCCGAGTGCGTCCTGGACGCTGGTAACGGCATAGCCGTTCATCATGCTGACCCAAAGACCACCCACGGCAAACAGCAGGATGCTTGCCAAAGCGGCTGCCCGGCCATAGAGGCGAGCCCGGTCGGCAACTTTGCCATCCGTCCTGAGGGCAATGACCGCGGCCCCATGGGCGACCAGCATCGACACGCTGAGCAGGCCCGAAAGGAGCGCGAAGGGACGCAGCAGGCCGAAGAAGTTGCCGGTATAGCTGGCACGCAGGGTGGCATCCAGATCAAAGGGCACGCCCAGCAGCACATTGCCGACGGCCACCCCGAAGATCAGCGCCGGCACGAAGCCGCCGATGAACAGCGCCCAGTCCCAGGTCGAGCGCCACGTCGGGTCCTTCATCTTGCCACGGAACTTGAAGGCCACCGGGCGCAGGATCAAGGCCAAGAGAATAGTGATCATGGCGAGGTAGAAGCCGGAGAAGGAGACGGCGTAGAGGGCCGGCCAGGCGGCAAAGATGGCGCCGCCGCCGAGCACCAGCCAGACCTGGTTGCCTTCCCAGGTCGGGCCGACAATGTTTATGACGACGCGCCGCTCTTCATCGTTGCGAGCGACGAAGGGGAGCAAGGCGCCGACACCGAGGTCGTTGCCGCCCATCACGGCAAATCCCATCAGCAGGATGCCGAGCAGCGCCCACCAGATCAGCCGCAATATTTCGTAGTCGAGGGGAATAGTGTTCATCTTCGTTCTTTCTACGCTTGGCGGTGAGGTTAGGCAGCGGCGCTTTGCGGCAGCCGGTCCGTGTCGGCGGCGCCTTCGAGCATGGAATAGTCTCCGGGGCCTGCCTTGATGGTCTTCACCATCAATATGACCATGACGACCAGAAGCGCGGTGTAGAGGATCAGGAAGAAGCTGAGGCTGATCAGCATGTCCATCACGCTGAGGCCCGAGGCGGCGTAGAAAGTCGGCAACACGCCCTCGATCGCCCAGGGCTGACGGCCATATTCGGCCACGAGCCATCCCGATTCGATCGCCAGCCAAGGAACCGGCAGGCTCCAGACGGCAATCTTGAGAAGCGTGCGGTTGTTGCCGAGCTTATGCAGGCTGCTGAGCACGAAGGCCGTCGCGAAGAAGGCGATCATGTAGAGGCCGAGGGCCACCATGATACGGAACGACCAGAAGAGCGTGCCGACATCGGGGATGGTATCGCGCGCCGCCTGATCGATCTGCTCGGGCGTGGCGTTCTGGATGTCTTCCCGGTAGCGCTTCAGCAGCAGCGCATAGCCGAGATCCGGCCAGTTCTTTGCAAAGGCTGCCCGTGCGGCCTGGTCCTTGGGATCCTTGCGGATGGCGTCGAGATCGGTGGAAGCCACCATGCCGTTGCGGATACGCTCCTTGGCATGCTCGACCAGCGGCAGGATGCCCGGGACTTCCTTGTCGAGGCTGCGCGTCGTCATCAGGCCGAGGATCCACGGGATCTTGACCTCGAAGCGGTTGCCGTCCTTGCCAGGCAGCGCGAAGATGGTGAGACCAGCCGGCGCCGGTTCGGTGTGCCACATGGCTTCGATGGCAGCGATCTTCATCTTCTGGTGTTCGGTGGCGACATAGCCGCTCTCATCGCCGAGCACGACAACCGAGAGTGCCGAGGCGATGCCGAAGCTGGCAGCGACCGCCATTGACCGCTTTGCGAGATCGAGATGGCGTCCACGCAATATGAACCAGGCGCTGATGGCCATGACGAACATGGCGCCCGTGGTGTAGCCGGCGCTGACCGTATGGACAAACTTGGCCTGGGCCACGGGATTGAACAGCACGGCTGCGAAGTCGGACACTTCCATGCGCATGGTGTCGGGATTGAAGGTCGAGCCGACCGGATTTTGCATCCAGCCGTTGGCGATCAGGATCCAAAGGGCCGAGAAATTGGCGCCGAGTGCGACCAGCCAGGTCACGACGAGATGTCCTGCCTTTGGCAGTCGGTCCCAGCCGAAGAAGAACAGACCGATGAAGGTCGCCTCCAGGAAGAAGGCCATCAGCCCCTCGATTGCCAGCGGTGCGCCGAAGACGTCGCCGACATAGTGGCTGTAGTAGCTCCAGTTCATGCCGAACTGGAATTCCATGACGATGCCGGTGGCGACGCCCATGGCGAAGTTGATGCCGAACAGCGTGCCCCAGAACAGCGTCATGCGCCGCCAGACTTCGCGCCCGGTCATGACATAGACGCTCTCCATGATGGCCATGAGGAACGATAGTCCGAGGGTCAGGGGGACAAAGAGAAAATGGTAGAGTGCGGTCGCCGCAAATTGCAGGCGTGCCAGATCCACGACGGTGAAATCGATCATGCGCGCGTTCCTATCGGTATGCCGGCCGGATGCCGGGCTTGCCGTTTGCTACGCGCTGCTGGCAAGGGTTGCATTGATCCAGGTCAATGCTCCAGTGCGCGTGCTCAGGCACTGACATTGCAACGAAAATTGCGTGCGCCGGTCGCGAGACGGTTTGCCGCGAGCAGGGTCGGGGCTGGTATGACGATTGACGAAGACAAGCCGGGGCAACGCCGCTGGATGAGCCGCCTGCAGCGTCACGGTGGTCCTGCGATGGCTGTCGCCTGCGCCCTGCCAATGCTGTCGGGCTTGCTCTTGGTCGGCCAGGCGTTGCTGCTGTCCCTTATCCTCGACCGGATCATCGTCGGCGGCCGGTCCGCCATCGGAGAGCTGTCGTTGATCGGATTGTTCGCCGGCATCTTCGTCCTTCGAACGTTGCTGGGGCTTGTCTCGGAGTGTGCCGGCATCAAGGCCGCAGAGCGCATCAAGCTGCATCTGCGCACGCTCCTCAACCGGCATATTCTCGACCAGCGGCCCGATTGGATGGCGCGGCGCTCCACCGGGGCGCTAAGCTCCGCCGTCATCGACCAGACCGACGCGCTGGACGGCTATTTCGCCCGCTTTCTGCCGGCAATGATCCAGGCCACCGTGCTCCCCCTGGTCTTTGCCGTGGCCCTCGTCCCCGTCGACTGGTTCGTGGCGCTGTTGTTTCTTCTGACGGCGCCGCTGATTCCGATCTTCATGGCCCTGGTCGGCTGGGGCGCGCAGGCGGCAACGGATGCGCAGGCGCAGGCCCTGTCGCGCCTCTCTGGATTCTTCGCCGACCGCCTGCGCGGCATCCTGACGCTGAAGCTATTCGGCCAGGCCGAGCGCGAGACGGCGAGGGTGCTCGACGCCAGCCATGATCTTCGCTTTCGTACAATGCGCGTACTGCGAATAGCCTTCCTGTCCTCGGCCGTTCTGGAATTCTTCGCAGCGCTCGGTGTCGCCGGCGTCGCCCTGTATGTCGGGCTGAGTTATCTTGGTTTCGTCCATCTGCGCACCACGCCGTTCACGCTCCAGGCTGGGCTGTTCTGCCTGCTTATGGCGCCTGAGGTCTATCAGCCGCTGCGGCTGCTCGCCGCCCATTATCACGATCGGCAATCGGCCAAGGCGGCCGTCCAGGAGATCGCAGCGCTGTTTGGCGCGCTGCCCGAAGGCCAGCAGGTAGCCCCCGAGGCGGTTCCCGCCACCCGCCAGAAGGTGCCCCTTGGCCTTCGCATCTCGCATTTGCACCTGGCGACGCCGGATGGCGGGCGACGCCTACTAGAGGACGTGAGCCTATCGCTTGTCCCCGGCTCCCATGCGGCAGTCTTGGGCGACAGCGGCATCGGAAAGTCCACCTTGCTCGAGGCAATCGTCGGGTTGCGGACATTCGAAGGGCGAATCCGTCTGGACGGACGGGATCTCCAGGCGATCGATGACCACCAACTGCGCCGCGAGGTCGCCTTCCTCGGGCAGCGACCGCTGCTGTTTCCCGGCACGATCGCTGAAAACATTCGCCTCGGTGGGCGCCTGGCCAGCGAAGCTGACCTCATCCATGCGGCAAGGCTCGCAGGCGTGCTCGACTTCGCAGCCGACCTGCCCGCTGGGATTGAGACCATCATCGGCATGGACGGGCGAGGGGTCTCGGGCGGCGAAGCGCAGCGGATCGCGCTTGCGCGCATTTTCCTGCGCGATCCGGGACTGATCGTGCTCGACGAACCCACCGCTCATCTCGACGGAGAAACGGAAAGCCGCGTACTCGACGCGTTGCAGACCTTTGCCGCCGGACGAACCTTGCTGGTGGCCACCCATTCGGCGGCGGTGGCCGCGCGCTTTGCCCAGGTCTTGCGCATTGCCGGCCGCGATATCCTGCCCGTGGTGAGCCCAAGGCCCAAATCCAGACTGCTGCTCAAGGAGACCGCCGCATGAGCGCGCTTCTGTCCTTCCTGCCTTTGTTCCGACGTCAGACATCGCGGTTCGGCCTTGCCTTCCTGTTGGGCGCGGTAACGCTTGCGGCCGGCATCGCGCTTCTCGGGGTGTCCGGTTGGTTCCTGACAGCGGCAGCCCTCACCACCGCTGCGGCCAGTTTCAACCTGTTCGGCCCCTCCTCGCTGATCCGGGGTTTTTCCCTGATCCGCATAGGCGCTCGCTACGGCGAAAAGCTGGTCGGTCATGATGCCACGCTCTGGCTTCTGGCCGACCTCAGGGGCTGGCTCTTCGCGCAGCTATTTCCACGCATGCCGCTCAAGGACAACGGCGTCAGCCACGGCGAACTTGTCAGCCGGCTAACGGCCGACATCGATACGCTCGATACAGCCTTCCTGGTCGCCATTGGTCCGGTGCTGACGGGGTTGGTCTTCGGCGCCGTGATGACTGCCATCCTTGGTTGGTACGTGCCGGAAGGTGCCCTTATCTATGCTTCAGCATTGGCGACGGCGACGGTTGCCGTTCCGGCGGCTTTGATCGCTGCGACGCGCGATCAGGGCAAGCGCCTGGTCCGGGCGTCTGCCGCCGCCCGCAATGCCGCGCTGCAAACCATGGATGGATTGGCCGATTTCATCGTCTTCGACGAGAGGCAGATGGCGCAGCGGCAGTTTGAAAATGCGGCCCGCGCCATGGGAGCCGCCCGCCGGCGGCTGGCGCTCAGCGGCAGCATCGCCAGCGCGGTGGTCCAGCTTCTCGCTGGGGTGGCCCTCATGGGCGTGCTGTGGTTCGGCATACAGAGCTTCCAGCACGGTGAAATCGGCGGTCCGCTGCTGGTCGGACTGCTTCTGGCAACGCTGGCCAGTTTCGAGGCGACGGGCACGATCGTCCGCAGCGTCTCGCGCCTTAGCGCCGCGATTGCCGCCGCCGAGCAGATCCGCTCGGTTGCAGACAGCCCGCCGGCCGTTGTCGATGCGGAGCAGACGTTGACGATGCCTGCCGCCAACGACGTCGCGTTCGACGGCGTGACCTTCGCCCACGAAGATGGCCGTCCTGTCTTCCAAGATCTGGATTTCCGCGTCGCGGCTGGATCGCGGATCGCCATTCTTGGCACCAGCGGCTCGGGCAAGTCGACGCTGCTGGCGCTGCTGCTGCGTCTTCGCGATCCTCAGGCCGGCAGGGTTACGCTCGGGGCTGTCGATCTGCGGACCGTGAAGCAGGAAGCGCTTCATCGGCGGATCGCGCTTCTGCCGCAGGAGACCCATCTGTTCATGGGAAGCCTGCGAGACAATCTGCTGATCGGCAATCCCGAGGCAAAGGACGACCGTCTCTGGGCGATGCTCGATGCGGTTCGGCTCGGTGACGTCGTCAGGGATCTCCCTGGTCAACTGGATGCCTATGTCGGGGAAAAAGGATGGACCCTATCGGCCGGCCAGGCGCGCCGCCTCAGCCTCGCCCGCACACTCCTTTCGGATGCCGACATCCTGGCGCTCGACGAGCCCACCTCAAACCTCGACCCCGAGGCGGAGCGGGCCTTCTTCGAAGATCTCGCCCGGCTCACAGCCGGCAAGACCGTCATCCTCGCCACCCATGCCAGCTTGCCCGCCGGCATCTTCGATCAGTGCTACCGGCTGGCTGACGGTCGGCTCACGAAAGAAAAATGCGCATAGCCGCAGTTTGCAGGATGATCCAGGGCTTTGGACCTTGCTGTCTCAAGCCCTGATCTTTCCGAGCTTGTGCCCGCCGGTCATTTCCGGTTGGCGCTTGAGGAGCGAAGGTTGTCGAGCAGCACGGCAATCAGCAGGATCAACCCGCGCACGACGTACTGGTAGAAGGCCTGGATGTTGAGCAGGTTCATGACATTCTCGGCGATGCCCATGATCAGCACCCCGACGATCACGCCGGACATGGCAGCCCGACCGCCAGCCAGCGAGACGCCGCCAAGGACACAGGCCGAAATGACGGAGAGCTCGAGCCCCGTGGCCGCATTGGGCTGGCCCGAGGTGATGCGCGAGGCGAGCAGAATACCGGCCACCGCGCAGACAAGACCCTGCAGCGCAAAGATCCAGATGCGCATCCGGACGACATTGACGCCGGCAAGGCGCGAGGCTTCCGGATTGCCGCCGATCGCCAGGGTATTCTTTCCGAACACGGTGCGGTTCAACACGAAGCCGAAGATGACGAAGAGCAGTGCCATGATCCAGATCGGCGTCGGGACGCCGAGCAGGCGGGAAAGCGCAATCTGGTAGAAGGACGGATCGTTGATGCCGACGGCCCGTCCGTCCGATGCGATCAAGGCCAGTCCTCTGACGATCTGCATCGTCGCCAAGGTGGTGATGAGCGCGTTGATGCGGAACTTCGCGATGACGATGCCGTTGACAAAGCCGACGAAGGCGCCGCAGGCAAGGGCTGCGAGCAGGCCTGTGACGATCGAGCCTGTCATGTTCGACGCCATCACGGCAACCATTCCGGAGAAGGCGACGGTCGATCCAACCGACAGGTCGAAGTCGCGAGACGCCAGGCAGAACATCATGGTGCAGGCGACAATCCCGATGGTGACCACCGATTGCAGCAGACCCAGCATATTGCGCTCGGTCAGAAAGTTGGGAACGGCAAGCGCAACGACGGCGAAAGCGACGACGAAGATCACGACAAGACCCTGCTCGCCGAGGAGGATTTTCTTCAAGGAGTTCATCTTATCGTTCCTGATGAATGAGAGGCCGCAGAGACATGGTCGGGAAGAGCCGCCGCCAGAATCGCACGCTCGTCGAAATCGGGCCTGCCAACTTCGGTGACGATCCTGCCGCCGCACATGACCAGGATGCGGTCGGAAATGCCCATCACCTCAGGCAGTTCGCTCGAGATCACGACGATTGCCATGCCTTCGGCGGCAAGACCGTAGAGGATCTCGTAAATTTCCGATTTGGCGCCGACATCGATGCCGCGCGTCGGTTCGTCGATCACCAGAACCTTGACGCCTTCCTCCGAAAGCCAGCGTCCGAGGATGACCTTTTGCTGGTTGCCGCCGGAGAGGTTGACGATATCCTGATTGGCCGACGGCGTGCGGACCTTCAGCTTGGCAATGTAGTGTTCCGCGACCGAGGTTTCTTTCTTCGGGCGGATCAGCCCGAAGGGGGAAAAATGGCGCCGCGTCGAAACGGTGATGTTTTCCCGGATCGAGCGTCCCTGAATGATGCCCTCGAACTTCCTGTCCTCGGGGCAGAGCACCATACCGGCCTCGATCGAAGCCTTGGGATTGTCCGCCTTGACGGCTGCCCCGTCTATCGTGACGCTCCCCTGTCGCCTCTGGTCGGCGCCGTAGAGCAGGCGCGCCATCTCGCTTCTGCCAGCGCCGATAAGGCCGAAGAAGCCGACGATTTCGCCCTGGCTCACCGAGAATTCGATCGGATTGGGCAGGTGGGCGCCGCAAAGTCCCTCGACGTTCAATCTGGTGTCGCCGATCGGCCGCTGCCTCCAGCCCCAGATGTTGCTAATCTCGCGACCGACCATCTCGGAGATGACCTCGGCCCTTTCCGTCAATGCGATATCTGCATGATGGGCGGCAACCTTGCCGTCGCGCAGCACCGTAAGGCTGTCGCAGATGCGGAAAATCTCGTCGAGCCGGTGGGAAACATAGAGGATGACCGTCCCCTTGGCCTTCAGCCTGTCGATCAGGGCAAAGAGGATTTCGCTTTCACGCGAGGATAGGGAAGAGGTCGGCTCGTCGAGCGCAATCACCCTGGCCTCCAGCATGACCGCCTTGGCGATCTCGACCATCTGCCGCGCGCCGAGCGATAGAGAGGCGACCTTGACTGCCGGATCCACGTCGATGCCGATTTCGCGCAGCTTGGCACCAACGGTCCCGATCAGCGTCTTGCGATCGATGATCCCGGCTCTCGACGGAAAGCGGCCAAGCCAGAGGTTTTCCGCCACCGTCAGTTCGGGGACGAGTTGGAGCTCCTGATGGATCACCACGACGCCGGCTTTAAAGGCATCACTGACCGATGTGAAGCTCTGGGGGTGACCGTCGATGGCAATTGTCCCGCTATCGGCAGCCTGGTCGCCTGAGAGAATGCGGATGAGCGTCGACTTGCCGGCGCCATTTTCACCCATCAGGCCATGGACAGCACCCTTGTCGACCGAGAAGGTGACGTCGGAAAGCGCCTGCACCCCGGGATAGGCCTTGGAAATGCCCTTGAAGTCGAGATATGCCATATTGCCCCGCAGGAAAATGGCGGCGGCCTGTCAGCCGCCGCGAGATCGCATAGTTCCGTCCTGCGCTATTCGATGCCGAGGTCCTTGCGGACTTTCTCATAGTCGCCGCGCAGCGCCAGGGATCCCGAGGTGAGGGTCAGCTTCGGCGGTTCCTTGTTGTTGGCAACCCAGTCGTACATGTTCATCGCCGTCTCGTAGCCGTGACGCTTGGGCGAGATGATGACTGTGCCGAAAAAGCCCGTCGCAGACGGCTTCTTGAACTCGTTGATGGCGGAATCAGCACCACCGATGCCGATGCCGACGATATTGTCGCTGCTGATGCCGACGGATTCGGAGGCCCGGATAGCGCCGAGCACGGCTTCGTCATTCAGTCCGAATGCCACCCAATGCTTGATGTCGGAATGCTTGTTGAGGACAGTCGTCGAAGCGTTCAGAGCAGCCTCTGTGTCCGTTTTGGCCTGCGGTGCGTCAAAGATATTGGCTGCCGGAAAACCGGCTTCCTTCAGCATGGCGATGGCGCCTTCGACCCGGTCGACGGCGGTCGGAAGCTGGTCATAGGAGACGCGAATAGCGCCGACAGACTTCATATCCCAGCCGCGCTTCTTGATTTCTGCGGCCAGCGCCTTGCCGACATCCTCACCGATCTTGGTGGCGGAAATCCCCATGTGCGGGACGTCGGCCAGCGGTGACCCGTCCGCGCCCACCAGGCGGTCGTCGACCGTCATCACCTTCAGCTGGTTGGCGTCCGCCTTGGCGACGATACCGGGCCCGAGCTTCACGTCCGGTGTGCAGATGATGAAGCCCTGGACGCCCTGTGCGCCGAGATTGTCGATCGCCGATTGGACCTTCTCGCCGTCCTCGGCGCCGATCTTGACGACGGTGAAGCCCTTTTCCTTGGCGGCGATGTCGGCAAATTTCCACTCGTCCTGAAACCAGGGCTCTTCTGGTTGCTTGACGATAAATCCGATCTTGACGTCTGCGGCGAGCGCGGACCCTGCAAACATAATCGCGACGGTGCCAGCCAGCATGGCGGCCTTCAACAAGCGCATGTCTCTCTCCCACTTCTTACGATGCCCAACCTGCCTCCCAGGCGAGGATTATCGACTTAAGGCAATCAGGATTGTTGGTCAATTTATATGTAGTATCGTTTAAAAAATAAATATGCTTTATTTTAGAAGAGATGCGTCGATGACGGCAGAGGGGCGAGATCCCATTTCGCAATTATAGCGGTGCGGCACCCCGCGACTTGCGCAAGGCTTCCATGATCTCGGACCGTGCAATGCCGATCAGCTGTTCCATGGCATATCGCGCTGCATCCGGGCGCCGCATGCGGATCGCTTCGAGCACATCCTGATGCTTGGCAATCGCATGCTCATGGGACTGGCTCGCCCGGTTCGTGAGGCGGAAACTGGCAAGCAGAGCCGCCCGGATTGCGCTTGCAAACTGCCGATAGACCCAGTTGCCGCTAGCATTGATGATGGCCGTATGGAATTCCAGGTCGGCCTTGCTCCATGCCTCCGTATCACGGGCATTGGCGTCCACCATGTCTTCGAACGCCTTGGAGATCTGGTAAAGCTGCCGCGCCGTTGCGTTGGCAGCCGCTTGGGCCGCCGCCGCCGGCTCAAGAAGTTGCCTAGCGTCAATCAGCGATGCATAAAAGCTCTCATCCGTGCCGATGGCCAGCATGACATCCAGCACCAGCGGATCGAGGTAGTTCCAGTTTTCCTTTGGCAACACGATCGTACCGGCCCGTGTCCTCGAACGGACCATGCCGAGCGCCGTCAGATATTGCATGGTCTCGCGAAGGCTGGTGCGGCTGACGCCGAACTGCTCGGTCAATTCGGCCTCATTGGGCAGCGTCGAGCCCTCTGCCAGCCCTCCGGACACGATCTTTTCGATCAGCACTTGCAGCAGCGCTTCGCGGACCCCGCGCTTTCCGCCAGACACGATGGGGTCGCCATCGGCGGTCAGAACCTGCCTCGTGCTCGTCGCTCTGCCCGTCACTTTCTGGCTCCCTCTTCTTTGCTATCTCGGCTCGACACGCGGCTTCTGGCAGTTCCCAAGCCTGCGCCAAGCCCACCCTAGCCTATGAAAGACGCATAGCACATCCCGCCTCAGTCGATCCAGCCATCGGAAAATAAATAGTATTTAAGTTGACATTTGTCCGATGAAAGTTAGCTTATGGTCGAGCTGATGGTGCGGTTTGCCGGCATCATCGCTTGCAACGCTCAAGGGGAGGAGAAAGCCAATGAAGCTTGTAACGAAAGCCGCCATGGCGGCACTCGCGCTATTTTCCGTCGCCGCCAACCAGGCAGGCGCAGAGACGAAAGATCTCAAGGTCGGTGCGATCTATATGGATGCTCAAGGTTTCTATGCCGGCGTCCGCAAGGGCATCGACAGCGGCGCCAAGGAGGCGGATCGCAATCTCAAGGTGATCGAGACCAATGCTCAGGGCGATGTCAGCAAGGAATCGTCCTTCATCGATTCGCTGATTTCGGCGGGCGTTCAAGCGATTATCGTCTCGCCCGTTTCGGCCGACGGTTCCTATCGCGCCATCCGCCGCGCCCATGACGCCGGCATCCCGGTCGTCTGCTACAATACCTGCCTCAACGACGCCGACATGAAGTCCTACGTTACCGCCTATGCCATCGGCGATCCCTATGAATTTGGCCACAAGCTCGGCGATGCGGCGGGCGACTACTTCCTCGCCGCAAAGATCGACAAGCCGAAGATCGCTGTCCTCAATTGCGAGTTTGTCGAAGTCTGCGTCACCCGCCGCAAGGGTTTCGAGGATGCGTTGAAGGCGAAGGTGCCGGGCATGCAGATCGTCGCCAACCAGGAAGGCGCGGTCCTTGACAAAGCGGTCTCCGTCGCCAGCACCATGCTTTCGGCCCATCCGGATATCGACGCATTCTTTGGCGAGGCCGGCGGAGCGACGCTTGGCGCTGCCCGCGCAGTCAAGAGCCAGGGCCGGACTGGCAAGACGGTGGTTTTCGGCGGTGACATGACGACCGAAATCGCCCAGGAACTCTCCGATTTCACGGTCATCAAGGCCGTTGTCGACATCTCCGGCCAGGGTCTTGGAAAGCTTGCTCTCGCCCAGGCCATCAAGGCCGTCGACGGTCAGGCACCATCGGAGATAAAAGTCCCCTACAACATCGACCTCTATAAATCGGCTGATGACGGCAAGGCCTGGCTCAAGGCCCATGCCGACGGGGTTCCCTGATCCGCGCTCGATCATGCCCGATGCCAGGCTGGCGGCGTGCATCCCGGCGGCAACGTCGTGGTGTACTGCCGCGCAGCCAATCACTGGATAGATAGATGACCCTTGCAACCAAACTCGTAAATGACAGCTCGCAGCCGATCGTTGCCTCGATCCGGGGATGCACCAAACGCTACCCCGGCGTGCTTGCTCTCGAGAACGCTGATTTCGAGGTGGCCGCCGGCGAAGTCCGCGCGCTGCTCGGCAAGAATGGCGCAGGCAAATCGACCTTGATCCGCATGCTTACCGGAGCCGAGATGCCGGACAGCGGCACGGTGACGATTGGCGGTGAAGCCCTGGCGCAGACTGGCTCCTCGCGCGCCGCGGAGGCCTTCGCAAAGGGCGTTCGCGTCGTCTATCAGGAACTGAGCCTCGTGCCGGGCATGTCGCTCGCCGAAAATCTCTTCCTTGGTCGTTGGCCGCGCAAAGGTGGCGTCATCCAGTATGAGGCCATGGAGGCAGAAGCTGCCGAGGCCATGGGCCGCCTCGGACTTGACCTGCCGCCGGACCGCCTGGTGGTTGGGTTAAGCCCGGCAGAGCGACAATTGCTGGAGATCGCCCGCGTGCTCGTCGGCAAACCCAGGCTGGTCATCCTCGATGAACCGACAAGCTCGCTTGCAGCGGCCGAAGCCGAAAAAGTCATGACGGCCGTCACGCGCATCGCGTCGGAAGGCATAGCCGTGATCTATGTCAGCCACCGGATGAACGAAATCCGGCGTATATCCCATTACGCCACCATCATGCGGGACGGACGGATCATAGACACGGTCGATGTGAAGGGCGCCGACACAAGGGAGATCGTGCGGCTGATGCTCGGTTCGGAGTCCGAACAGGTCGCCCCATTGCAGACCGCTGCCCGGACAAAGACGGTGCTTGAGGTCAGGGAACTGGCCCTGGCACCGAAGCTGGCGTCGATATCCTTCAGGCTTCGCGAGGGCGAGGTCCTCGGGATCGCCGGATTGCTCGGCTCCGGGCGCACCGAATTGCTGCAATCGATCATGGGTGTCCGGGCCTTCGACAGCGGCACGATTTCCGTGGACGCCAATCCCATCGGTGCCCCCAACTACAAGCAGATGGTTTCGCGCGGCTTCGGGTACACGCCGGAGAGCCGCAAGGAGGAGGGGATCGTCCCTCTGCTCGGCGTCGACGAGAATACGCTGCTCACCGACTTTTCGGCCGTCAGCAGCCTAGGGGTTCTTTCCAAGAGCCGGATGTCGGCTGCCACCAGGCGCATCGTCGATCGGCTGCACGTCAAGACGGCCGAAACGGATACGCCGATCGGAACACTTTCAGGTGGCAACCAGCAGAAGGTGGTCATAGGTCGCTGGGTGCATGCCGATAGCCGCGTCCTGCTTCTCGACGAGCCGACGCGCGGCGTCGACGTCGAAGCCAAGGCCCAGATCTATGCCATCATCCGCCAATTGGCAGCGGAAGGACGGAGCATCATCTTCGTCTCCAGCGAGATCGAGGAGCTTCCTCTGGTTTGCGACCGCGTCGTCGTCCTGCGGGACGGCAGGTTGCAGGAAGAATTCACATCCCCGAACATCGATCAGGACGCCGTCATGGCCGCCTGTATCAACGACCACTGACGGAGGCCTTCATGTCAACAGACAAGGCAGCAACTGCCACCCCGCCCGCCCGCGCTCGCAAAGGCAGCTTCAGCTTCTCCCGGCACATGAACGAGGTCAGCCTGTTCGTGGCGATCATCATTCTCTACGTGGTCTTCACGTCGACAGCCGTCGGTTTTCTGTCGTTTAACAATCAGATCAACATCCTGCGTGATGCGGCCACCATCGGCATCGCGGCCTGGGCTGCGACGCTGATCATCATCGCCGGCGAAATCGACGTCAGCGTCGGTCCGATGGTGGCATTCATTTCGGTGATGCTTGCCTATTTCCTGCAATGGGGCGTGCCAACACCGCTGGCCTTCGTGATGGCCATCGCCTTCGGCGCCGTCCTCGGCTCGATTGCCGGCATCCTGCGGGCCTATTTCGACGTCCCGTCCTTCGTCGCCACGCTCGGCCTTTGGAGCGCGCTGCGCGGCACGGCGCTGTTCATCACCGACGCGCTGCCGGTCTCGATCGGGCGCAACGACATTGTCGACGCCCTCGATCAGCCGGTTCTCGGCATTCCGCCGGCTGCCATCATCATGTTGGTGCTGTTTGCGGCCTTTGCGTTCATCAGCCGCAAGACGGCCTTCGGCCGCTCCGTCTTTGCCATCGGCGGCAACGCCCATGCGTCGTTCCTGAGCGGCATCAGCGTTTCGCGCATTCGCGTCGCGCTGTTTGCCATTGCCGGCGCGATGGCCGCTATCTCCGGTATCCTGTTGGTCTCGCGCCTGGGCTCCGGCAATGCGACGGCGGCGACCGGGCTGGAGTTCGACGTCATCGCCGCCGTCGTCGTCGGCGGCACTTCGCTATCGGGAGGGCGGGGATCCATGCTGGGCACATTGCTCGGCGTCTTGGTCATCACCCTGATCGGCAATGGCCTGGTGCTGCTGGGGATCAATCCCTTCTTCCAGCAGGTCGTCCGGGGCCTGATCATCGTGGTTGCGGTTCTCGCCAACATCCAGGCGATCAAGCGCAGCATGTCGCGCAACAAGGGTTGACGAGCTCATGGCTGTCGTTGAGATCGGCTTAAATGGCTTGAACGCCCGTGTCGGCACAAGGGGCGGAATTGTCTTCCGCCTCTGGTGGGAGAGGGGCAGCGAGCGCATCCCCCTCCTGAGGCCTGCACCAAACGATGATGTCGACGCGCTTCAGGCGGGATGCTATCCGCTGGTGCCGTTTGCCAATAGGGTGGCGGGCAATCGTTTCTCATTCGGGGGGCGCGATTACGCCTTTTCGCCGAACACGACCTGGGATCCCCATTATCTTCACGGCGAAGGCTGGCAGTCGGAATGGACGGTCCTGTCACACAGCGACACGAACGTGTTGCTCGGAATGTCCTTTTCTGGAGAAGGGACGCCCTATGCCTATGAGGCCCGGCAGCGGTTTGCCATTGCTGAGGGTGCCATGACCTTCACGCTTTCTGTCAGCAATCGGGGCCCAGACCCTTTGCCTTTCGGCCTTGGCTGGCACCCTTATTTTCCGATGACGCCCGAAACGACCCTGCAGGCAAAGGCAGAGCGGTTCTGGACGGAGATCGAAGGCTGGATGCCGGGCGAGGCATCGGCTTTCCCACCGGACCTCGATTTCTCCTTGCCGCGCCCCCTGCCACACCGCTGGGTGAATAACGGCTTTGAAAACTGGGACGGAACCGCAGAGATCACCTGGCCGGAGCGTCGTGCAAAGCTTCGGCTGACGGCCGATCCGCTGTTCCGGCATGCCTTCGTCTTCGTCTCGGACAGCCTTTTCGATCCCACCTTCAAGCGCGACTATTTCTGTTTCGAGCCCATGTCGCACCTGGCGAACGGCCACAATCTGCCTGATCTCGGCGATCTCAAAATCCTGAACAGGGACGAGACGCTTTCCGGCAGCATCACGCTTCGACCGGAGGCGCTGGTATGATGCGAAGCAAACCATCAAGAGCCACAGGCTCCGGAGACTGTGATGTCTGATCAAGGACAGTTCGATTACGTTGTTGTCGGCGGCGGTAGTGCCGCCTGTGTGGTCGCGGCGCGGCTGGTGAGCGACGGCAAGGCGCGTGTGCTTCTGCTTGAACGTGGTCCACGCAAGGCCAATCCGATCATGCATTATCCGGCCGGTTATATGAAGTTCCTGGCCAAGGACACCTATCTGCAACTGCACAAGACCAAGCCCCAGCCACAGCTGGACGGTCGTGCGCCGACCGTCCCCCAAGGCAAGGTTCTGGGCGGCGGCAGCACGGTCAATGCCATGGTCTATATGCGGGGCCAGGCCGCGGATTACGATCGCTGGAACGCCGCGGTGACGGCGCCAGGCAGCAACAGCGACGGTGCATGGTCTTACCAGGACATGCTGCCGCATTTCAAACGCCAGGAAGACAATGACCATCTCGGGGGAGAATTTCACGGCGTCGGCGGGCCGCTGAAGATCTCTGATCTCGGCCACACCAGTCCGATGACCCGAACCTATGTCAAAACCCTGCAGGCCATGGGCATCCCCTATAATCCCGACTTCAATGGCGCCGAGCAGTTCGGTGTCGGTTTCATGCAACATACCATCGATTGGCGGACGCATCGCCGCTGCAGCGCCGTCGATGCTTTTCTCCAACCCGTCATTGACAATCCTCTGCTGACGATCGAGACCGGGGCGACCGTTACGCGCATCCGGATGGACGCGGGCCGGGCAACCGGCGTCGACTATATCCAGAACGGCAGTCACAAGACGGCCCTGGCGGGCGCTGAAGTCATCCTGGCCGCCGGCGCCTACCAGACGCCGAAATTGCTGATGCTATCCGGCATTGGGCCGGAGGACGAACTGTCCCGCCATGGCATCAAGACGGTTGTTGCGCTTGGCGGCGTTGGGAAGAACCTGCAGGATCATTACGAATGTCCGGTGGTTGCGACCACCAAGGGGTCGTTCGGCTATTATGGGCAGGATAGGGGTTGGCCGATGATCAAGGCCGGTCTGCAGTATCTGCTGTTCGGTTCAGGCCCGGTGTCGACCACCGGTGTCGAAACCTGCGCCTTCTTCGACCCTGAAAACGGTGACAATGCCGAGCCGACCATCCAGATGTTCTGCGTCCCGACCGTCTACCTCGACCGTGACGTCATGGGCACCGAACCAGGCGATGGGGTCACCATAAACTCGCTGCTCCTGCGCCCCAAGGCGCGCGGCAGCGTCACGCTCTCTTCATCCGATCCCTTTGCCGATCCGATCGTCGACACCCAGATTTTCGGGCACCCGGACGACCTGAAGACCACCATGGCGGGCTTTCGTTTTGCCCGGAGCGTACTGGCGGCCTCGCCGATGCGCGACCTCATCGACAGGGAGATCTTTCCCGGCGCCGATGTCGTCAGCGATGAGGCGATTGCTGCTCATTGCAAACGGACGGTCAAGACCGGCTATCATCCCGTCGGCACTTGCAAGATGGGACACGACCAGGACAGTGAGGCCGTGCTGACGGCGGACCTTCGTGTGCGCGGTGCAACGGGCCTTCGGGTCATCGACGCATCGATCATGGCGACGATCGTCAGCGGCAACACCAATGCCGCCGTTTTGGCAGCGGCCGACAAAGCTGCCGATCTCATACTTGCCTGAGGCACAACGCCAAGGATCACGCCGATGAAAATCACCAAGTTCACCACCTATATTGTTCCGCCACGCTGGATGTTCCTGAAGATCGAGACAGACGAGGGCATCGTCGGCTGGGGAGAGCCCGTCGTCGAAGGTCGGGCACTGACCGTCCAGGCGGCCGTCCACGAACTGGAAGATTACCTGATCGGCAAGGATCCTTTCCTGATCGAGGATCATTGGAACGTCATGTATCGCGCAGGCTTCTACCGCGGCGGCGCCATCCATATGAGCGCCATCGCCGGTATCGATCAGGCGCTTTGGGACATCAAGGGCAAGGCGCTGGGTCAGCCGATCCACTCACTGCTTGGCGGCCAGGTGCGCGACAAGATCAAGGTCTATTCCTGGATCGGCGGCGACCGTCCCGCAGATGTCGCCCAGAATGCCAGGGAGGTGGTGGCTGCCGGCTTCCAGGCGATCAAGATGAACGGCGCGGAAGAGATGCAGATCGTCGACAGCCACGAGAAGATCGACGCGATCGTGACGACCATCGGCACAGTGCGCGATGCGATCGGCCCCTATATCGGCATCGGCGCCGATTTCCACGGGCGTGTCCACCGCCCCATGGCAAAGGTGCTTGCCAAGGAGCTCGACCAGTTCAAGCTGATGTTCATCGAGGAGCCGGTTCTCTCGGAGAATCGCGAGGCTCTCAAGGAAATTGCCAATCATTGCTCCACACCGATCGCGCTGGGCGAGCGGCTTTACTCCCGCTGGGACTTCAAGGGCGTGCTCGCGGATGGCTATGTCGACATCCTGCAGCCCGATCTCTCCCATGCTGGCGGCATCACCGAATGCCGCAAGATCGCCTCGATGGCAGAAGCCTACGACGTCGCCCTGGCGCCCCATTGTCCGCTCGGACCGATCGCGCTCGCCGCCTGCCTGCAGCTTGATGCGGTCAGCTACAATGCCTTCATCCAGGAGCAGAGCCTGGGGATCCATTACAACGAAGGCAATGACGTCCTCGACTACATCTCCAACAAGGATGTCTTCCATTACGAAAACGGCTTCGTCTCCATCCCGCAAGGCCCCGGTCTTGGCATCGAGGTCGACGAGGCCTACGTGATCGAACGCGCCAAGCAGGGCCACCGCTGGCGAAATCCGGTGTGGCGGCATGAGGACGGCAGTGTTGCCGAGTGGTAGAGATGCCGAGAAAGCTAAGAAGCGAGATCTGCCTATGAGCCGCCGTCTGTCTGGAAAACACATCCTCGTCACCGGCGCCGCGCAGGGGATAGGCCTTGCGATTGCCAAAGCCTGTATCGCAGAGGACGCAGCCCTCTTCCTGATCGACATGGATGGCGCGCTGCTGGCGGATGAGGCGCAGACATTGCTGTCATCCGGGGCAAGGCTCGGCTATGCCCGGGCCGATATTACCGATGCCGCCGCTATCCATACCATCGTTGCCCAGGCTGGACGCGAGATTGGCCCAATCAACGCGCTCATCAACAATGCCGGGATCAATGTCTTCTCTGAGCCCCTGGAGACGACAGATGCCGAATGGGATCGTTGCTTCGATGTCAATCTCAAGGGTGCCTGGAACTGCTGCAAAGCCGTCCTGCCTGGCCTGATCGAACAGGGCGGCGGGGCGATCCTCAATATCGCCTCCACTCACGCCTTTACGATCATTCCTCACACATTCCCCTATCCGCTCGCCAAGCATGCGCTGCTCGGAATGACCAAGTCGCTTGGGCTCGAATATGCAGCCAGGAACATTCGCGTCAACGCGCTCGCGCCGGGCTATGTCTCCACCCAGAAGGTCATCGACTACTGGAACAGCTTTGCCGATCCGATCGCGGCCAAGGCGGAGACGATGCGGCTGCATCCGGGCGGCCGGATTGCCACGCCTGAGGAGATCGCCCTGGCAGCCGTCTTCATGATATCAGACGAATGCCCTTTCATGAACGCCACCTGCCTGACGATAGACGGTGGGCTGAGCGTTCAACAGCATCCGTAGCCGCAATCAGGCGCAAGCGATATTCCTGAACATCCCGCTCGGGCGGCCCTTTGCTGGCCGCGCGAAACCTAAAGCCTGCTCGTCACGGCCGTCTCGCCTCGGCCTTTCCTGCGCTGTAGCCGGTCCAGCAGCAGATAGATCACCGGCGTCGTATAGAGCGTCAGAATCTGGCTGACGAGCAGGCCGCCGACGATGGCATAGCCGAGCGGCTGGCGGATTTCCGCACCGCTGCCGTGACCGATGGCCAAGGGAATGCCGCCAAGCAAAGCGGCCATTGTCGTCATCAGGATGGGACGGAAGCGAAGCTTCGCCGCCTTGGTGATCGCCTCCTCGCTCGACAGCCCCTCCGTCTTTTCCGCCTGGATCGCGAAATCCACCAGCATAATGCCGTTCTTCTTGACGATGCCGATTAGCAGAATGACGCCGATCATCGCGACCAGGCCAAAGTCGATGCCAGCCGCCATCAGTGCCAGGAGGGCGCCGAGGGCGGCCGATGGCAGGGTTGAAAGAATGGTCAGCGGATGGATCAGGCTCTCATAGAGAACGCCGAGGATGATGTAGACGACGATGAGCGAGGCGAGGATCAACAGCGGCACCGTCGACAGCGATTCCTGGAACGCCTTGGCGCTGCCTGAGAAGCTGCCCTGTAGTGAGGCAGGGGGGTGGAGGTTGGAGACTGCGGCCTCGATGGCATTGGTGGCATCGCCGAGCGCCACCGAGGGTGCGAGGTTGAACGAGACCGTGACGGCCGGCGACTGGCCCTGATGCGTGATCGAGACCGGCGAAATGCCGTTGGTCGACCATTTCGCAACATTCGACAATGGCACGAGGGTGCCGTCATTGGCTTTAACCGACAGGCGGTCCAACGTGCTGATGTCACGCTGCAGATTGGGCAGCACCTCGAGGATCACGTGGAACGTATCCGTCTGGGTCGAGTAGGACGCCACCTGCCTCTGACCGAACGCATCGTAGAGCGTGTCATCGATCGTCGCCGGCATGACGCCGTAGAGCGTGGCTGCGGCCCGGTCGATCTTGATCGACAGGTTGGGCGCCTCGGCCTGCTGATCGCTGCCGACGTCCGTCAGTTGCGGGAGGGCCTGCAAGGCCGTGACCACCTTGCCGGACCATTCGGAGAGCTCGGAGATGTTCGAGTCCTGCAGCGTGTATTGATATTGCGTGCGAGCCGGACGGGCACCGATGTTGATGTCCTGGGCGGCCTGCATGAAGAGCTTGATGCCCTGTTGCTGCCCCAGCGCCTCACCAAGTCGGGCGATCACCTGCTTGGCGCTTGCGTCCCGCTCCTCCCGTGACTTCAGCGTGATGTTGACGTGGCCCTGGTTCATGGCATTGCCGCCATTGCCGCCGCCGATGTCCATGAACACGCTGTAGACCGCAGGATCCTTGAGGATGATGGCGCTCACCTTCTCCTGAAGCTTCGACATCTCGCTGTAGGAGATATCCGGCGACGCTTGCGACTGCCCGGCGATGAACCCGGTATCCTGTTCCGGGAAGAAGCCTTTCGGAATGATCACGAAGAGATAGGCGGTCAGCGCAACGGTGCCGATAAAGACTGCAAGCGTGAGGTAGCTGTGCCGCAGAACGGGTATCAGGCTACGGCTATAGAGGCCCAAAAGCCAATCGAAGACAGCTTCGCCGATCTGATAGAGCCTGCCGTGGCGTTCCTTTGCGAGCGGCCTGATGAAGCGGGCGGCCAGCATCGGGGTCATTGTCAGCGAGACAAAGGCCGAGATGGCGATGGTGATCGTCAACGTCACCGCAAATTCTCGGAAGAGGCGGCCGACGATGCCGCCCATCAAGAGAAGCGGGATGAGCACGGCGATCAGGGACAGACTGATCGACAGGATCGTGAAGCCGATTTCGCGCGCGCCTTTCAGCGCCGCCGCCGTCGGTGCGATGCCGTCCTCGATAAGGCGGGTGATGTTTTCGAGCATGACGATGGCGTCGTCGACAACGAAGCCGACGGCGACGACCAAGGCCATCAGCGACAAGTTATCGAGACTGAAGCCCAAGACCCACATCGGGGCAAGAGCGCCCACAAGCGCAATCGGCAAGGTCAGGGTAGGGATGAGCGTCGCGCGGAAATTGCGCAGGAACACGAAGATGACCAAAACCACCAATCCAACGGTGAGCAGCAGGGTCCATTGGACATCGGTCACGGAGGCCCGGATCGTCGAGGTCCGGTCGGTTACCAATTCGAGCTTGATCGATTTCGGCAACGAGGCTTGCAGCGCCGGCAACTGCGTCTTGATGGCGTCGACGACGGAAATAACATTGGCGCCCGGTTGCCGGAAGACGTCGAGGGCGATACCGCGCACGCCGTTGGTCCAATGGGCCATCTTGGCATCTTCGGCACCGTCCACCGCGCTGCCGATATCGCGGATGCGGACAGGGCCGCCGTTGCGGTAGGCAATGACGGTATCGTTCCACTCGGCAGCGCTGGTGATCTGGTCGTTGGTGTAGATCGGAAAGGTTCGGGTCGGGTCGTCGATATTGCCCTTGGGGGCGCTGAGGCTGAGATTGCCGATGGCGCTGCGGACATCCTCGAGCGTCACGCCGGCTTCCGCCAGTCTACCAGGATCGACCGCGATGCGGATTGCCGGTTTCTGTTGCCCGCCAATGTTGACATAGGCGACGCCGGACACCTGGCCGATCTTGGTGGCGACGTTGCGCTCGATATATTCGTCGAGCTCAGGCAATGGCAGCGTGTCCGAGGTGGCGGACAATTGCATGACAGGCGCGTCTGCCGGGTTGACCTTGTGCACCGTCGGCAGCGACGGCATGTCCTTCGGAAGCGTGGCCGAGGCATCGTTGATCGCCGTCTGCACGTCGCTGGCGGCTGTCTGGATGTTCTGGTCGAGGGCGAACTGGATGGTGATCGACGACGTGCCGAGAGAACTCGACGAGGTCATCTCGGTGATGCCGCTGACACGCGACAACGCCTCCTCGATCGGCTGGGCGACCGTTGCCGCCATCGTTTCCGGCGAAGCGCCGGGAAGGCTCGCCGATACCTGGATCGTCGGAAAGTCGATCTCCGGCAGGGCTGCCACAGGCATGAAGGGATAGCAGATCATGCCGAGCAGGAGGATGCCGACCATGATGAGGCTGGTTGCGACGGGGTGGCGGATGAAGAAGGCGAAGAAGCCGTCTTCTTGCGAGGCCCCGGATGAAGAGGCCGTGCCCTGAGCGCCCCTCACTTGGAGGCTCCGGCGGCGAGTTCACCCGTCGGCGAACCGGTCCAGGGCGCCACCTTGACGAGCGAACCCGCACCGATCCTGGATTGACCGTCCATCACGACATTATCGCCGTCCGCGATGCCCTTCGTGACAAGCGCTCGCGCCTGCGTGACGAAGGGGGAGGTTACCTCGCGCATCTGCACCTTGTTGTCGCTTCCCACCACATAGGCGTAGAGGCCGGATTGGCCCCGGGCCAGCGCCTTGTCGGGAACGACGACGCCTTTGCGGACGGCAACCGTCAACCGTGTCGCCACCGGCAACCCGGGCCAGAGCTTGCCGTCTCCATTGGCAAAGGTGGCGCGCAGGTGGACCGACCCGTTCGACGCATCGACGGCATTGTCGATGACCGTCAGCTTGCCGACGCCGAGGGACTGAAGTCCATCGGTGGAGAACGCCTCGACTGTGGCAATGCCGTTCTTCAATGCCTCCCTGATCTCGCCGAACCGATCGCCGGGTGCGACGAAAGACACGGCGATCGGGTCCATCTGGGTGATCGTCACGATGCCGTTGGTCGAGCTGGCGCTGACCACGCTGCCGACGTCGACCTGCCGGAAGCCGACCCGGCCGGTGAAGGGGGCAACCACGGTGGCAAAACCCAGCTGGGTCTGCGCATTCATGATCATCGCATCGTCCGACTGGACGGCTGCGGTATATTGCTGGCTGAGGGAATTCTTCTGCTCGACGAGCGCCGTCGAGGCAATGCCTTTTTCCGCCAGCGACGCATAGCGCTCGGCGTCCGCCTTGGCGCTCTTGAGCTGGGCGTCGTCCTGTGCGCGTTTGGCCTGGGCGGAAGCCAGATCCGACAGAAGCTGCCGATCGTCCAGCTTCAGGAGGACCGCACCTTTCTGGACGACTTCCCCCTCGGCAAAGGGAATTTCCACCGCCTGTCCGTCCATGCGCGGCCTGACCACGACCGACTGCAGGGGAGCCACCGTGCCGATCCCATTGATGACCTTATGAATATCCTCCGTACCGGCTCTGATAGCTGTGACAGGAACCGCTTGGGAAACCTCGGCAGATGCGGCCGTCTTTCCGTGGTCTGAGGACTGTGTCCAGAACCCGTAACCGCCGGCAGCGACGAAAGCGGCCAAGAGCGCGACAGCACCCCACTTGGAAAATGTCGGAGCAGTCGCCATGTTTACCCGCCATGAAGTTGGACGATCATATTGCGGCACAGGAATGCGGCGCGCCCGTCTTTGTTCCGCAAGACATCGCTTAAATTATGTCGATTTGACTGAAATAACAATAGGTTGCGTGTAATTTCCGATGCTTGCCAGCCCTGCTTGCAGGCTGACCTGCGCGGCGGATACGCCTATGGTCGGAAAGGGCCGGTTGATTGTACAACCCAAGGGTTCAAGGCCGCCAATCCCCTCCGGCGTTGTGAGGGGCGGTTTGCGCCTACTCGTTGTCCCTCTCCGGTTGGAACAGCGTCAGAGCGCGATGCCGCTTTGGCGATCGAAGACATAGACCTGGTCCGGGTTCACGCCGACCGTAAGTAAGGCCCCTTGCCTGACGGGCAGATCGCCATCGACAACCGCGGTCACCTGCTGGCCGGCCACATCCAGAAGGACATGGGTCTGGGCACCTGTCGGTTCGACCAGCAAGATCGTGCCGGATATCGGGGAGCCGCCCTCGGATGGCGTGAGATTTTCCGGGCGCAGGCCGATGGTCACCGATTGGCCCGGGCTTACGCGACGTTCGGGCATGATCCGCAGCAGCGTGCCGTCTTTCAACCTTACCGATGGGCCGCCACCATCGGCCTCGACGACGCCCTCCAGAACGTTCATGGCAGGCGATCCGATGAAGCCGGCAACGAACAGGTTGGCGGGCGAGCGATAGAGCTCCAGCGGCGTTCCGTGCTGCTCGATCCTGCCCTGGTTGAGGACGACGATCCGGTCGGCAAGCGTCATGGCTTCGATCTGATCGTGGGTCACGTAGATCGACGTCGTCTGCACCTTGTTGTGAAGCGTCTTGATCTCGGCGCGCATCTGCACGCGAAGCTTGGCATCGAGATTGGACAAGGGTTCGTCGAACAGGAAGACCGACGGGTTGCGAACGACGGCGCGGCCCATGGCGACGCGCTGGCGCTGACCGCCGGAGAGCTGGGCCGGTTTCCGCTCCAGCAGTGCCGTCAGATCCAGCATCCGCGCCGCCTCGGCCACCCGCTGCTCGATCACAGGTTTGGGCTCGCCCGATAGCTTCAGGTTGAACCCCATGTTCTGGGCGACGGTCATGTGCGGATAGAGCGCGTAGGACTGGAACACCATGGCGATGTTGCGCTCGCGCGGCGTCAGCGCGTTGACGATGTCGCCGCCGATGAACACATCGCCGCCGGTGATCTCCTCGAGGCCGGCGATCATCCGCAGCAATGTCGACTTGCCGCAGCCGGAAGGGCCGACAAGAGCGATGAATTCGCCGTCGCTGACGGAGAGCGATATGTCATGGATGACGTCCAATGCGCCGTATGTCTTGCGGATGTTCTGCAGTTCGACGGATGCCATGGGGGTATGCTCCGATTGCGCTTCTCAGGACTTCACGGCACCGGCAGTGAGGCCGGCGATGATATGCTTCTGCGCGAGGAAAAAGACGATGATGGTGGGCAGGATGGTGAGGGTGATGAAGGCAAGCACCAGCTGCCACTGCGTGCCGAATTCGCCGCGATACACCATGATGCCGAGCGGCCAGGGATAGATCGATTCCGAGTTCAGCATGATCAGCGGCAGGATGTAGCTGTTCCAGCTGCCGACGAAGGAAATGATGCTGACGGTGGCGATAATCGGGCGCGACAGCGGAAGGGTGATGTACCAGAAAAAGCGGATGTAGCCGCAGCCATCGACCAGTGCCGCCTGGAAAAGTTCTTCGGGCAAATTCTTGAAATAATTGCGCAACAGCAGGATGCTCATGCCAAGCCCGAAGGCCACCTGCGGCAGGACGACGCCCCAGTAGGTGTTGAGCAGTCCGAGATCGCGGATGCGGATGAACAGCGGCAGGATGGCCGTGGCGGCTGGAAACATCAGGCCGATCAGGAAGTAGTTGAGCAGGAAGTTCGAGCCGAAGAAGCGGACATGGGCAAAGGTGAAGGCCGCCATCGCAGACACGGTCACGGTCAGGAAGACCGTGAGGACCGCGATGACCAGCGAATTCATCATCTGTCGCCAGTAGCGATCGCCGAACAGGATGTCGGTGTAGTTCTCGGGGTGCCATTCAGCGGGGAGGCCGAAGGGATTGACCCGGAGATCGCCGAGGCTCTTGAAGCCACCGATCGCCGTCGTCAGCAAGGGAACGAGGACAATGGCCGCAATGAGGGTCAGCGACAGATAGAGATAGGCCTTTGTGCCAGCGCTGACGCGCACGCCTGTGCTCATGTTAGTCATTGCGCATGAATATCCGTTTATAGCCGAAGGCAAGCGTGACACAGATGACGAACAGCACCACACCGACGGCGCTGCCGAGACCCACCTGCATGCGCGTGACGCCGAAGTTAAAGAGGAAGGTCACCATCGTCTGGGTCGAGTTGAAAGGCCCGCCGCCGGTCAGCGGCATGATGAGATCGAAAAGCTGCAGCGAGCCGACGATCGCAAAGAAGACCGAGAGACGCAGCGTCGAGGCGAGCAGGGGCAGGGTGACATATCGGAATTTCTGCCAGCCGGTCGCGCCATCGATTTCGGCTGCTTCCAGCACGCTCTTGTCGAGAGACTGCAGGCCGGCAATGAACAACATCATGTGGAAGCCGAAATACTTCCAGACGATGACGGCGAGCACCGCGTAGATCGCCAGATCCTTGTCGGCAAGGACATAGGGTGTCTCCACGCCGAAAAGATGAGCCAGCGAAGCAAACAGGCCGTAGTCGCCGTCGTAGACGAAACGCCAGATGAGGCCGGCCGCCACTTCGGCCAGCACATAGGGCAGAAAGAAGATCAGCCGGAAGAGAACGACGCCGGCGATCTTGTTGGCGAGCATGGTCGACAGCCAGATGGCCAGCGGAATCTGCACGATGATCGAGACCACGACAATCAGCGCGTTGTTCTTGAGCGAGGTCAGGAAGGCAGTGTTGTTGAACAGGACCTGGAAATTTCGCAGCCCGACGAAATCGGTGGGCGCGCCGTAACCACTCCATTTATAGAGGCTGTACCAGGCGGCTTCCCCCATCGGCAGAATGACGAAGAGGGTGAAAAGCAGCAGGGCCGGAGGCAGGAAGAGGAGCAGCACCGGCAACTGGCCACGGCCGGCAGACCCCTTCCGCCTGATGGCGGCCTTCGATGGCGCTGTTGACCGGATGGTCGATGTCGCGCTGATATCGGTCATGAAGATCCCGCGTTTTTAGTATCAGGATGAAACCGGCGGCCTTAAGACAAGACCGCCGGTTCGGCGTCAGAGCTGGTCCTGCTCGAAAGCGTCCTGGATCTGTGCCGCACCGTCCTTCGGCGCGATCTGACCGGAGACGATGCCGACGGACACGTCGTTGACCACACGGCCGACGGAAGGTCCGAGATCCTGGTCGAAGAAGTTCTGGTGCCAGGTCGTTTGGGCGAGCTGCTCGGCCGCCTGCTTCAGCAGCGGGTTGGTGATGCCATCCTTGGCGCCGACGGCAGCCGGTATGATCATGCCCGCCTTTGCCATCAGCCGCTGGTTATCGGCGTTGTTGAGGTAGGCGAGAAAATCGAGCGCTTCCGGCGGCGCCTTCTTCGAGACGGCCCAGGCGTTTAGGCCGCCGAGGGTATCGGTGACCGCCCCTGCGCCACCTGTCACGGCGGGAAATGCGAAACGGCCGATATTGTCGCTCGCAAGACCCTTGCCGTCGCCGGCATTTGTCTTCTGGTTGCCCTCGGTATTTTCAAAGCCAAGGATCATGGCGGCCTTGCCGTCTGCAAACACGCCCAGCGTCTGCGGCCAGGTGGCGCCGAGATAGCCCGGCTGGAACGGTTGGAGCTTGCCGAGCTCGGCCAGCTGTTCGCCGGCCTTTACGACTGCCGGATCGTTGAAGCCATTACCCTTGCCATTCTTGGCGGCGTCGAAGACCTTCTGGCCGCCGTCGCGCATGACAAGGTAACTCCAGTAGAAGTGAATGGGCCATTTCTCACCGCCGGCGCCGGCAATCGGCACAATCCCAGCATCCTTGATCTTCTTGACCGCAGCCAGATAGTCATCCCAGGTCTTGATCGCGGCCGCATCGACGCCCGCCTTGGCAAACAACGCCTTGTTGTAGAAGAACGACACCGTTCCAAGCTTGAAGGGTACGGCGCTGATTTTCCCGTCGAAGGTCAGGCCTTCGATGGCGGCAGGATTGAAACTCTTCTGCCAAGCGCCGTCATTGGCTTTCATGGCCGTTGTCAGGTCGAGCAGGGCGCCTGTCGCCATCTGCTGTTTCAGCACGCCACCGCCCCAGCTGTAGAAGAAATCGGGCGCGTCGCTGGATTGCAGCAAGGTCGGCAGCTTTGCCTTGAAAGCTTCGTTTTCCAGGAACTGCATCTGGATCTTCACGCCCGGATGCTTGGCCTCGTAGGTGTCGGCGATCTTGCGCCAGATCGCGACATAGCCGGGGTCGAGCTCAAGATGCAGCCATTTGACGGTGGTGTCTGCCATGGCGCTGGCAGCACCCAGCAGAATGGCAAGTCCGGTGGAAACAGTAAGCATAGCGGTGCGTTTACCGCGAAGGGCTCTCACCCCAACGATCTGAAGCATGGATTCTCCTCCCAAGGGAATGACAAGTCCTCACCATTTTTCCCTTATGCGGATTAAATCAACGCAGTTTTGCTCGGTTGTCAATCGACAAACGCAATTTTTAGGCAGATGCGCTTGACACTGATCAAGCAAGCGGGCTTATTTAATTCATGATCCGGCAAAAATGTGTCGCCGGCGCGTGTCCCACAGGCTGCTCGTCCCCATGAAAACCGCCGACCCAGAACTGATGCGGGCGATCAATCGCTTTAGCATTCTCGACACGATCCGCAGGGCAGGTCCGCTTGCCCGGGTCGAGATCAGCGAAAGGACCCAGCTGTCGACGACGACTGTCTCTGCCATCACGGCCGCCCTCCTCGATGACGGGTTGATCCTCGCCCGACACGAGGGCGACCTCCGCAATGCTGCGGCGCGGGGTCGCCCGCGCGTTGCCCTGGAGCTTAACCCGGCTGCCGCGCGGGTCGTCGGCGCGAAGATCGCAGCGGATCGGATGGTCTTCGTCGTGACCAATTTTTGCGGCATGGTGCTGTCACGGCAGACCCTGGCGCTGCGCGTCGACCGCCAACCCATCAGCGTGATCGCCGATCTGATCGAAGACGGGGTCCGTCGCTGCGTGGTCGATGCCGACCTGTCCCTGACCGAAATCGATCTCGTCTGTCTCGGGTTGCCTGGCGTCATCGAGCATCGCACTGGCCATGTCCGCACCAGCCCGATCTTCCGCGAGACCGGGGTCGATTTCGCCAAGGAAATGTCGCAGCGGCTGGGTATCACCACGATCGTCGAGAGCGACGCCCATGCGATCACGCTTGCCCATCACTGGTTCGGCCAGGCGCGTGATCTCGATGACGTGATCGTCGTTTCGCTCGAAAAGACCTTGGGACTGGGCGTCTTGCACGGAGGCCAGTTGTTCCGGGGCGCGGGCGGGCTCAGCCACAACCTTGGTGATCTCGTCGTCGGCATGGGGCCGGAAGGCGCAATCCGGCTCGCCAGTCAGGCGGGCGAAAGCGCAATTTTTGGAGCGCATGCGGGCAGCGGACGCTTCGCCGAGGCGGTTCGGCTGGGTCGTGGCATGGCCCATGCCCAGACGCTGATCGCCGGGGAAGACAACGACCTGATCGTCGCTGCCACGCGTGCCGGGGCGGCCTGCGGCATGGCGCTGGCCAACATCGTCACGATGTTTGCGCCGCCGCGCGTCATACTGGTCGGCTCCACCCTGGCTTTGGGGGCGCCGTTCCTCGATAGCCTCAGACAGGCCTACGCGGCTGCGATCCCGCCGTCCATTCAGGGTGTCGCGGAACTGGTTGTCGATCAGTCAACGGACGAGACCTGGGCTCAGGGTGCCGCCGTCGTTGCCCTTCGCGAACTCTACGAATCCCCTTGGAGCACCACCGGCCCTGCGCCGGCGCTCTGATCAGCAGCAACAGGAAATATCTGGGAGGAGACATCCATGGAAAAGGTCGGCATCGGCATCATCGGCTGCGGCAATATTTCGAGCGCCTATCTGACGGCGATGAAATCGTTCCCCATCCTCAACATCAGGGGTATTGCGGACCTTAACCCCGAGCTGGCTGCGGCAAAGGCTGCGGAGTTCGGGGTCAAGGCCGTCGACGGGGCGGCGCTGTTTGCCGATCCGACAGTCGAGATCATTGTCAACCTGACGATCCCCAAGGCGCACGTTGCCGTCGGCCTCCAGGCGCTCGATGCCGGCAAGCATACCTATTCGGAAAAGCCGCTTGGCATCAATTTCTCCGAGGGCAACAGGCTTGCGGAGGCGGCAGCGGCCAAGGGCCTGAGGATCGGGGCTGCGCCCGATACCTTTCTCGGCGGCGGCCATCAGACGGCGCGGGCGATGATCGACGAGGGACTGATCGGACAGCCGGTCGGCGGCACGGCCACCTTCATGTGCCCGGGCCACGAGCGCTGGCACCCGAACCCAGCCTTCTACTACGAAGTCGGCGGTGGCCCGATGCTCGACATGGGCCCCTATTACATCACCGATCTCGTCAATCTGCTCGGGCCGGTATCGCAGGTCGCCGGCTTTGCCGTTTCGCCGCGCAAGGAGCGCATCATCACCAGCGAGCCGCGCAACGGCGAGCGCATCCCGGTCGAGGTGGCAACGCATGTGGCGGGCGTGATGGCCTTTGCCAATGGTGCCGTCGTCCAGATCGGCATGAGCTTCGATGTCGCTGGCCATAAGCACGTGCCGATCGAAGTCTATGGCACGGAAGGCACGCTGATCGTGCCTGATCCCAACCGTTTCGAAGGGCCGGTAGAATATCTGAAGAAGGGCGGCACCTTCGAGACCCATAGCGTCACCGCGCCTTATGCCGACGGCAACTTCCGCTCTCTCGGCGTTGCCGACATGGCCCATGCCATCCGCTCCAACCGGCCGCACAGGGCGAACGGCAGCCTCGCACTTCATGTGCTTGAAGTCATGGAAGCCTTCCAGACAGCCTCAGATACCGGCCAAACGGTTGCTATCACCACAAAAACGGAACGTCCCGATGCGTTGTCCACGTCTCTCGTGGACGGGCTGATCGGTCGATAATCAAGGGAGAAGATCACATGCGCGAAGCACTTATCGTCTGGGGCGGCTGGAGCGGCCACGAACCCCAGGAATGCGCCCTCGTCGTGCGCGACATGCTGGAGGAGGACGGCTTCAAGGTCTATCTGGAAAACTCCACGGAGGCCTTTGCCGATCCGTCCATACACGATCTCAGTCTCATCGTGCCGATCGTGACGATGTCGAAGATCGAGAAGGAGGAGGTCAAGAACCTGGCCAGCGCCATCGAAGGCGGTGTCGGCATAGCCGGCTATCACGGCGGGGCTGGCGACAGCTTCCGCGACAGTGTCGAATACCAGTTCATCATCGGTGGACAGTGGGTGGCACATCCCGGAAATATCATCGACTATACGGTGAATATCACCCGGGGCGATGATCCGATCATGGCGGGCATCGAAGACTTTCCTTACACATCCGAGCAATATTACATGCACGTCGACCCGTCGAATGAAGTGCTTGCGACCACGACCTTCACAGGTGAGCATGCCTACTGGATCGACGGGGTCGTCATGCCGGTGGCCTGGAAGCGGCATTATGGCAAGGGTCGAGTGTTCTATTCCGCGCTCGGCCACCAGGCCAAAGAGTTTTCAGTGCCACAGATGAACACGATCTTCCGTCGAGGAATGAATTGGGCTGCCCGCTGATCCTGCTGGGCGGCAAAGCCTCGAGGTGAGGATCGGGAAAACCTTCAGCCGCCGGTGCTATCCCCGGTGGCTGAAGCTTCTCTGGCGCCTTGACGAAATGGCATTCTCCGCCATCTCCTGCCCCTATCAATTGGTCCGGCGGCAACGTCCGGCAAGGCAAGGGGACGTGTTTGGCCGACGACAGGAAAAGTGCCGAAGAGGCTTTGCCGTCCAACAAGATGTCGGAGGAGGACAAGCGCTCGGTCGACGCGCTTAATTCCGCGTCTGCGAAGGTGGTCCATGAGGTGGTTCGTCTGCAAGGTGACGAGGAGCTCGCTCGACCGATCCGCTCGCTGCTTTTTTCCGGCTTTGCTGCTGGCGTTGCGATCAGCACGTCGGTCCTTGCCGAAGCTTTTCTTCAGGCGCGTCTGCCCGATACCGCCTGGCGCGAACTGATCGTCGCCCTCGGATACCCCGTCGGCTTCGTCATCGTCATTCTCGGCAAGCTGCAGCTTTTCACCGAAACCACGGTGACGGCGGTCCTACCGTTGGCGACGAATTTCACCCTGCGTAATTTCGGACGATTGATGCGGCTGTGGATGGCGGTCTTCCTGGCAAACATGGCAGGCACGTTCTTCGTGGCGGCACTGATCGCCTATGGCATCATCGTCGAACCTGATAATCTGAACAGCGCTGTCGAATTATCGAAGGCGGTCCTTCAACACGACTTCCTGACGACGCTGTTGTTGGCAACGCCTGCCGGATTTCTGGTGGCCTCCGTTGCCTGGATGATGCCGAACGCGCGCGGCGGTGAGTTCTGGATCATCTTTTTCGTCACCTACATCATCGCCATCGGTGGCTTCAGCCATGTCGTGGCGGGTTCGACTGAAGCCTGGATACTTGTGTTGTCGGGACAAACCAGCTTCTTGACCGCCGTCGGCGGTTTCCTACTGCCGGCCTTGATCGGCAACATCATCGGCGGCACCGGCCTTTTCGCAGTGGTTGCCCATGGCCAGGTTCGTGACGAAATCAAGACAACGTAGCCGGACTGGACGCCAGCAATCCCTGTCGGGTGTGCTAGGCTGCGCTCTCTAGGTCGGGAAAAGAAAGTCGCAATTGGACGAGGTTATCATGCGGAAAATTCTGGTATTATACGGCTCTTACCGCTCCGACCGCAAAGGAATTCGCTTGGCGAACTTCCTTGTCGAAGAACTGCGCAAGGCAGGAAACGACGCAGAATTGATCGATGCCAAGGCAGTCGGATTGCCGATCCTCGACCGAATGTACAAGGAATATCCCAAAGGCGAGGCTCCGGCCAACCTCGAGGTCCTGGCCGACAAAATCAAGGCTGCGGATGCCTTTATGTTCGTTGTGGGTGAGTATAATTGGGGCGTTCAACCTGGTTTGAAAAACCTCACTGACCATTTCCTGGAGGAATGGTTCTGGCGACCGGCTGCGATAGCAAGCTACTCCGCCGGTCGGCTTGCCGGCGTAAGGGCTGCGATGGCTTGGCGGAATACTCTGTCTGAAATGGGAATGGTCGTGGTTTCCAGCTCATTGGCCGTGCCGCAAATCTCAACTGCTTTCGATGACGCTGCGGAACTTGTTGCAGATCCCGGCGGCAGCATCGGACGTTCGACGAACCAGATGATTGGCGATCTAATCTGGTGGACCGACGCCGCGACGGCGCAAAGAGCGTCTGTGAAAACGCCCTACTGAACTAACTTTAGCGACGCAGCGAGGGCCCTTGAGGAAGCCGACCAGAACCGGCTAATCTTGACGAACATGCCATCATTGGTGACCCGCGGCTTAGAGGCGAGGCGTGACCCGCCCGATCCCTTTCTTCCTCAGCCTTTGGTCGGCAGCCGGCCGTAGGCGCTCATGATGAAGCGTTCGGCCTGATTGAGGTATGCCTCCATGGTTGCGGCAGCCTCTGCAGGCTTTCCCTCCTCGAACTCGGTCAGGATCTTCAGGTTCTGGTCGATAAAGGGAGCATGCAGGAACTCAGGGTCCCGCAATAGCCCGAACACCAGGCGTAGTTCCAGAGAGACCTCGAAGAAGAATGCCGAAAGGCGAGGGCTATCGGCGAGGTCGACGATGGCCGCGTGAAACGCGATATCGGCGCTACCGACGCCCAACCAGTCGGCCTCGATCCTGCAATGACGGGCGGCCTCGACTGCGGCACGCATCTTCCTGGCGCTGGGATGGCTTGGATGCGCCTGCGCCAGAGCCGGACACTCGACCATGCGGCGTATGCGGTAGATGTCCATGATCGTCGACATGCTGGGCGTGGTGACAAAGACGCCGCGGTTGGCCTCGTGGCGCAGCAGGCCTTCCTTGGTGAGCATGCGGAACACCTCGCGCAACGTGTTGCGCGAGACCTGCATCTCCTCGCTCAGCGCAATTTCCGAAAGGTGACTGCCGGGTGTGAGGCGCCCGGAGACGACCTGATCGCGAATTCGGGCCGCGATTGTTTCGGCCAAGGTCTGACCCGACGCCTGGCTCGACACCAACGCAACCCCCTGCCTCTCGGCCCCGGGGGCGAAAACCGTCTCTGCTGCTTCGGTGGAACTGGTCATCTCATCTCGTTTGTCTGGACACCTGTCTTAGGCGCGCACATTCTGCCGGACTTGTTTCCATTCCCAGCCGATTTCTCATTCGTCGTTCATCCACACTGCCTTAGGCGCATTGGCGCTGCAACATCAATGGCGAAGGCCTAGAGATGGCTGCACAACAAGATGGCATTCGCTCACTTGTAGGGCAATGTGCAAATATTGTTCAACACTCTGGACAGGATTGTTCTCCCTTGCTAGCATCGGGGCTTAATTATGGCGGGGATGTTTTCGCGCATGCGGACAATCGACCTCAACAGTGATCTCGGCGAAAGCTTCGGCCCTTGGAAAATGGGGGACGATGAGGCTGTGATTGACGTCGTCACCAGCGCCAATGTCGCTTGTGGTTTTCACGCAGGCGATCCCGCTGGCATTTTAAGGACGTTGCGGGCGGCCGCCGCGCGGGGCGTTGCCGTCGGCGCCCATGTCGGCTACCGAGACCTGGCAGGCTTCGGCCGGCGAAACATGGACCCGACGAGCGACGAGCTCATCGGCGATGTCATCTATCAGATCGGTGCGCTGAAGGGGCTTGCCCAAGCTGCCGGAACGCGCGTCACCTACGTTAAGCCCCACGGTGCGCTCTACAATACGATTGCCACCGACGCGCGCCAGGCCGACGACGTGATTGCCGCTATTCAGGCGGTGGATCCGGAACTGGTGCTGATGGCATTGGCCGGTTCACCTCTGGTGGCACAGGCGAAAGGCGCAGGCCTTCGGGTAATCGAGGAAGCCTTCGCCGACCGCGCCTACACCTCCGATGGCCATCTCGTGTCGCGCCGCCAAGAAGGCGCAGTGCTTCATGATGCCGAAGAGGTGGCTCGCCGCATGGTAAGGCTCGTGCGCGAAGGGGTCATCGATTCCATCGACGGCAAGCCGACGCGGATCAAAGCCCAGAGCATCTGCGTGCATGGCGACAGCCCCGGCGCGGTCGAGATGGCACGATGCCTGCGGCTGCGGCTGCAGGAGGCCGGGCTCGTGTTGCGTGCCTTTGTGGACAACGCATGAGTGAGGCAGCTCCGGATCATCGGGTGGCCGATGGCAATCGCATTCTGCCCATGCGGGACGATTGCGTGCTTGTCGAACTCGCCGATCTTGAGGAGACGCTAGCGCTCTATGACGCCCTCAGGCATCAAGCCATTTCCGGCGTCCGCCAGCTCATTCCGGCCGCCCGCACCCTGATGATCGAGTTCGATCCTTCAGTCGTCACCACGGCGATGTTGCAAGCCGTCATCCTCGACCTCAGCGGATCGGTCGCCAAGGCAGCCGAAGGCCCGCTGGTGGAGATTCCTGTGCTTTATGACGGCGAGGATCTATCAGAGGTCGCCGCTCTGCTTTCGATCTCGCGAGAGGAAGTCGTCCGGTTGCACACCGGACATGACTACCTCGTCGCCTTTACAGGCTTCGCTCCGGGATTTGCCTATCTTGCGAAGGGCGACCCGCGCCTGAACGTGCCGCGCCGGCAATCGCCGCGCACGATGGTCCCTGCTGGTTCGGTCGGGCTTGCCGGTGCCTTTAGCGGCATCTACCCGAAGGCAAGTCCCGGCGGCTGGCAGCTCATCGGCAGAACGCCGCTCGATATGTTCGACCTCGGGCGCGAGCCGACTTCGCTGCTGCAGCCGGGCCAGCGCGTACGCTTCCGCGATATGGCAACCGATCGAGCATGCACGGTCGAGACCAAGTCTTCCGGCAGCTCGTTTCCCACCCGAACGGCCGCCGCCGCAGGCAGCGCCGGCAGCGCCATCGAGATCGTCGCCATCGGACTTCCCGTTCTCTTCCAGGATTGCGGGCGTCCCGGCCTGGTATCCCAGGGCATCGGTCGCTCCGGCGCGGCCGATCGTGCGAGTTTTGCGGCCGCCAATCGGCTTGTCGGCAACCCGGATAATACTGTCGTGCTGGAAATGACGCTGGGGGGTCTCTCCTTCCGTCTGCGCGGGCAGGGGGTCATGGCAATGACGGGCGCAGAGGCGAAGATTTCCGTGGCGACCGGCAAGGGTGATGCCATCGAGGTCGCGCATCACCGCGCCTTTGCGGTGGAGGATGGCGACGTGGTGACGGTCGGCACCGTGATGTCGGGTATGCGCAGCTACCTGTCCGTGCGCGGCGGCTTCGATATCGCAGCGGTCCTGGACAGCCGCGCGACAGACATGCTGGCGCAGATTGGCCCGGAACCGTTGAAGGTCGGCGAGGTCATCCAGATCTGCGATGTGGCCGTCGGCGCCTCGGTTGCGCTTTCAGACGGACTGGCATTTGAAATGCCGAAGGCGGATGAAACCGTCTGTCTCGACGTCGTGCTCGGTCCACGGACGGACTGGTTCACACCGGACGCCGTCGCGCGATTTCTCGCACAGGATTGGACGGTTTCGCCCCAAACGAGCCGCGTCGGCATGCGCCTCGAGGGCGAGCCACTTGAGCGGAGCATCGTTTCGGAACTGCCGAGCGAAGCCACAATCCGCGGCGCTATCCAGGTGCCGGCGAGCGGCCAGCCGGTCCTGTTCCTGGTCGATCATCCGCTGACCGGAGGATATCCGGTGATTGCCAATGTCGCCGCCCATCATCTCGACCTTGCGGGGCAGATCCCAGTCGGTACGCGCATCCGCTTTGTCGCGACCGCTCCCTTTGCCCCGCAGCTGATAGCAGGAAGACAGCGATGAAAAAGGTGCTGATAGCCAACCGCGGCGAAATCGCCGTTCGCATCATCCGGGCCTGCCGCGACTACGGCCTTGCCTCGGTCGCCGTCTATGCGGACGCGGATGTCGACGCGCTGTTCGTTCGCCTTGCCGACGAGGCCTATGCGCTTCAGGGGTCGAGCCCGAAGGAGACCTATCTCGACATCGACAAGCTGGTCGCCGCAGCCCACCGCGCCGGAGCGGATGCGGTGCATCCGGGTTACGGCTTCCTGTCGGAAAACGCGCGCTTTGCCGCTGCCGTCATGGCCGCCGGGCTCACCTGGATCGGCCCGGACCCTGAAGTCATCGAGGCGCTTGGCGACAAGCTGCGGGCGCGCGACATCGCCCGCTCCGTCGGGGCTCCGCTGGTGGCCGGCAGCGATGGCGCGATTTCCAGCTCCACTGAGGCACTGGCTTTTGCCCGCCGGTTCGGCCTGCCGATTGCGATCAAGGCATCCCACGGCGGCGGCGGACGCGGCATCAAGATCGCGCGGCATCTGGACGAGGTCGAAGACCTGTTCAATTCGGCAACGCGCGAGGCTGTCGCCGCCTTCGGGCGCGGCGAATGCTATGTCGAGCAGTTTCTTGAGCGTCCGCGCCATATCGAGGCGCAGGTTCTTGCCGACCGCCACGGCACCGTGCTCGTGGTCGGCACGCGTGACTGCTCGCTGCAGCGCCGCAACCAGAAACTGGTCGAGGAAGCACCGGCGCCCTTCCTGTCCGACGCTGCGCGCGACGTCATTCACAAGGCTGCCCGGGATATCTGCCAGGCGGCAGGTTATGTCGGGGCCGGCACGGTGGAGTTCCTGTTGAGCGCCGATGGCGTCATTTCTTTCCTCGAGGTCAACACGCGCCTGCAGGTGGAGCATCCGGTGACGGAGGAGACCACAGGCCTCGATCTCGTGCTGGAGCAGTTTCGCATTGCCGAGGGAAAGCCGCTCGGCCTCACCGAGACGCCGGCGCCGCGCGGCCATGCCATCGAATTCCGCATCAACATCGAGGACCCGGCGCGTGGCTTCCTGCCGTTTGCCGGCCGGATTGCGCGGTTCGCACCGCCGTCCGGTCCGGGCGTCCGGCTCGACACCGGTGTTGTGAGCGGCGCAGACGTGGCGCCGATGTTCGATTCGCTTGTCGCCAAGCTGATCGTCTGGGGGCCTGATCGCGCCCAAGCGATTGCCCGTGCCCGCCGCGCCCTGGCCGAGTTCGAAATAGACGGTGTGCCGTCGGTGCTGCCTTTCCACCGTGCCGTGCTTGCCCATCCGGATTTCGCCGGCCCTGATTTCAGGGTTCATACGCGCTGGATCGAAACCGATTTCGCGGACGAGCTGGAAAGGCAGCACCGTCCGGAGCCTGTGGCCGCAGAAGAGACGTTGTGCGGTCATGTCGAGATCGACGGCAAGCGCGTCGAGCTGCGCCTGCCAGCCTCCTTCCTCAGCCTGCTTGGACGCGCACCGGCAAACAACGGCGAACGGGCCGCCCCGGAGCCTGTGGACGACACGGCACTGCGCGCTCCGCTCCCCGGAAACCTCGCCCATTGGATCGTGTCGAACGGCGACCATGTGGACCAGGGAAGCGTGGTTGCCATGATGGACGCGATGAAGATGGAGACGGCCGTCACTGCGCCCCGGTCGGGCATTCTCGCCATTGCCGCGCAAGCCGGCACCTTCCAGCCCGCCGGTGCCATTCTCGCCCATATCGCGCCGGCCCCGGCCGAGCCTTCCACCCCCAATGCCGGCTCCCGGCCGGAGGCGCTGTCATGACCGCGACCGTAGATCGCATGCCCCTGCTTTCGATCGAAGGTCTGAGCGTCGAGTTCGGCGGCAACCGCGTCGTGGACGGCGTGTCTTTCGCCGTTTCGCCCGGGCGCACCGTGGCCGTGGTTGGCGAATCCGGCTCCGGCAAATCCGTCACCTCTCTCTCGATCATGCGGCTTGCTGACATCATGGGCGCGACGTTTGCCGAAGGTCGCATCCTGTTTGGCGGGCGCGACCTCTTGAAGACCTCAGACAAGGACATGCGGCGCATTCGCGGCAAGGAGATCGCCATGATCTTCCAGGAGCCGATGACCTCGCTGAACCCGGTTTTCACCATCGGCGACCAGATCTGCGAAGTACTGCTGCTGCATGAAGACATAAGCAAGTCGGCAGCCACAGCAGAGGCGCGCCGCCTGCTCGACATGGTCCGGCTGCCCGATTCGGAACAGCTGCTGAAGCGCTATCCGCACCAGCTTTCCGGCGGCATGCGCCAGCGGGTGATGATTGCGATGGCGCTCGCCTGCCGGCCGAAGCTGCTGATCGCCGACGAACCGACCACGGCGCTCGATGTCACCATCCAGGCGCAGATCCTCACCATCCTGCGTGATCTCCAGTCGGAGCTCGGCATGGGCATGATCTTCATCACCCACGACATGGGCGTGGTGGCCGAGATGGCCGACGACGTCGTGGTCATGTGGAAGGGAAAAAAGGTCGAGGAAGGCCCGGTGGCCGAGATCTTCGCCAATCCGAAGCATCCCTATACCCGCGCGCTTCTCGCCGCCGTGCCGCGTCTGGGCAGCATGGAAGGCCAGGACTTTCCCAAGCGCATGCCGTTTACCGTGCTTGAAGACGGCAAGCCCGTTCTCGTCGGAAACGAGCGCGTGCAGGACACGGCCCGCTACGACGGCCCGCCGCTCCTGTCGGTCAAGGATCTCTCCGTCACCTTCGATATCCGCAAAACCATGCTCGGCAGGGTGACGCATCGGCTGAACGCGGTGTCGAGGGTCAGCTTCGATATCTATCCCGGCGAGACGCTGGCACTGGTCGGCGAATCCGGCTCCGGCAAATCCACCATCGGGCGCACCATCCAGCAGCTGCAGAAAAGCCGCTCCGGCGATATCGCCTTCAATGGCAAGCCGTTCGCGAGCATGTCGGCGGCGGAACGCTTTCGCCTGCGCAAGGATGTGCAGTATATCTTCCAGGACCCGTTCGCCTCGCTCGATCCGCGCAAGACCGTCGGCTTCTCGATTGCCGAGCCGATCAACACCCATGGGCTGCTGTCCGGCAAGGCTGTGCGCCAACGGGTCGACGAACTGCTGGAGCGCGTCGGCCTGACATCGGCCCAAGCGGACCGCTATCCGCACGAGTTCTCCGGAGGCCAGCGCCAGCGTGTCTGCATTGCCCGTGCGCTCGCCTCCGACCCCAAGCTGATCATCGCCGATGAAGCCCTGTCGGCGCTCGATGTGTCGATCCAGGCACAGATCATCGCGCTGTTCATGGACCTGCAGGCCGAGCGGGGCCTCGCCTACCTGTTCATCAGTCACGATATGGCCGTGGTGGAGGAGATCAGCCACCGGGTCGCCGTGCTCTATCTCGGCCAAATCATGGAAATGGGCAGCCGCCGCCAGGTGTTCGAAACGCCCCAGCACGACTACACCCGCCGCCTGCTGTCCGCCGTGCCCGTCGCCGATCCCGGACGCGGCCGCAGCACGACACTGATCGAGGGCGAGATCCCAAATCCCGTCCATAAGGTCGGCGAGGAACCCGATATCTTCCACCACGAGGAAATAAACCCAGGCCATTTCATCGCGAGACGAGCCTGAAACCTGCGAACAATCGCAAGCATCAAGAGGAACAGCACATGCACAGTCTCAAGCGCGGCCTGACCGCCACCTTCATGGCCCTTGCCCTTTCCGGCACGGCCTTCTACGCCGCGCCGGCGGCGGCTGCCGGCAAGATGACGATCTCGTCGCCGCAGGATCCGGGCAGCTGGGACCCGATCGATACGTTTCTGGTGCAGTGGGCCTCGGTCGCCACCAACATCTTCGACGGACTGACCTATCGCGGCCCCGATCTCAAGGTCGTGCCCGGCCTTGCCGAATCCTGGGAAGAGCTGGACGAGGGCAAGCGCATTCGTTTCAAGCTGCGCCACAACGTGAAATTCCACGATGGCGAAGATTTTAATGCGGAAGCAGTAAAATTCACCTTCGAGCGCCTGCTGGGCGAGCAGGGTGCCAAGGGCCCGCAGCGCTCCAACTACACCTCTATCGAAAGCGTTGCGGTCGTTGACGACTACACGGTGGACATGAAGCTGAAGGCTCCCGATCCGGTGCTGTTGACCAAGCTTGCCGGCTACGGCGCGATGATCGTTCCGCCGAAATACATCCAGGAAAAAGGCGAGGACAACTTCAACACCCATCCGGTCGGCACCGGCCCGTTCAAGTTCGTCTCCTACCAGCCTAAGGTCAACATCGTACTCGAAGCCAACCCGGACTACTGGGGCGGTGCGCCAAAGCTGTCGCAGCTCGAGTTCCGCTTCATCTCGGAGCCGGCGACCGCCGTCGCCGAACTGCAGGCCGGCCGCGTCGATCTCGTCATTCCGCCGACCATTCCAATCGGCATGATCCCGGTGATTGCAGGTGATCCGAAGCTGGAAGTCGTCAGCGTTCCCGGCCCGACCGTCGATGCGCTCCGCTTCAACACCCGTGACGGCATCACCGCCGATCCGAAGGTGCGCAAGGCCATCATCATGGCCGTCGACCGCTCCACGATCGTGAACTCCATCCTGGCCGGCCAGGCCTCGGAGATCGTCAGCTTCCAGAGCTCGCTATCCTTCGGCTACGACAAGGACCTCAAGGGTCTGCCCTACGATCCGGCCGCCGCCAAGAAGCTTCTTGCAGAGGCTGGCGTGAAGCCGGGTGCGACGCTGCAGATCGATATCCGCGGCAATGACACGACCATGAACGAAGTGGCGCAGGTCGTCGCCAGCTACCTGCAGATGGTCGGCATCACCGCCACCATCAAGCCTTACGAGACCAACGTGCTGCTGAACGACATCATCCCGCAGGGCAAGACCGGCGGCATGTTCCAGCAGAAGTGGGGCGGCTGGACCTTCGATTTCGACAACACCGCCTATGCGATGTACCACTCGGGCGAAAAGTGGAACCCCTATGACAAGGATGCAACCCTCGACAAGCTGCTGGAATCGCAGCGCCCGCTGACAGACAAGGCCGCACGCGAAAAGATCCTGAAGGAAGTCGCAAGCTACGCAGCCGACCGGGCGCTCGAACTGCCGCTCTACAACAGCAAGTCGATCTACGGCATTTCCAAGCGCGTGAAGGGTTTCATTGCACCGCCGGACAACCGCTTGAAGCTGACCGACGTCACCGTCGAGTAGGACGCTCCGACAACAACAGCGCCGCCGGATCTGGCGGCGCTGTGCCCGGACAAAATGGATTGAGCGTCTCTGTGTCTCCGTAAGACGTCGAGATGTTTGAGCGCGAAGGACGAAGAACGTGGTCGGTTTCCTTATCAAGCGTGTGCTGCAGGCGATCTTCGTGGTGATTGCCATCACGCTCATCGTCTCTTTCGCCATTCGCCTCTCGGGCGATCCGGCGACGATGATGTTCCAGGGCAGCGGCAGCATGACCGAGGAGGATCTGGCCCGCATAAGGGCAGCACTCGGCACCGATCAGCCGTTCATCGTCCAGTATCTGAACTTCCTCAAGGGCCTGGTGACGCTCGATTTCGGTCGCAGCTTCACCGGCGGCACGCCGGTCTCGCTGCTGATCGGCAACGCCCTGCCGGCAACGCTGCTGCTTGCCTTCATCACCATGGCGGTGTCTATCGTCCTGTCCATTCCGCTGGGTATCAAGGCCGCCACTGCCAAAGGCAAGGGCGCCGACCAGGCCATCCGCATTCTGTCGCTGATCGGCTTGTCGTTTCCGAACTTCTGGCTAGCGACCATGATGGTCTTGCTGTTTTCCATCGCGCTGGGCTGGCTGCCGCCGAGCGGCATGTCGGGGGCTGAAAGCTATGTGATGCCGGCGCTTACCATGGGCATCATCCTCACCGCCACCAATGTGCGCCTCGTGCGCACCTCGATGCTGGAGACGCTGCAGTCGCAATATGTGATGGTGGCGCGGGCCAAGGGCCTCAGCGAAACCAAGGTGCTCTACAAGCACGCGCTGCGCAACTGCGCCATCCCGCTCATCACCTATTTCGGCCTGCAGTTTGGCGGGCTTCTCGGCGGCATCGTCGTGATCGAGCGGGTCTTCAACTGGCCGGGCCTGGGCACGCTCGCCTTCGATGCGGTATCGGCCCGTGACTACCCTGTCCTGCAGGCCGTCATCACCGTTCTGTCGCTGCTGATCGTCGGCATCAATCTCCTGGTCGATATCGCCTATGGGCTTGTCGATCCGCGCATCCGTACGGAGTAAATCAGATGGCCACCGCCACATCTCGCCGCTCGCGTTATGCCAGCCTCGAATTCATTCTCGGCGCCGCGCTGACACTGGTCATCTGCGTCTCCGTGCTGTTGTCCGACGTGCTCTTTCCCGGCGGTGCCGACCGCCTCGACCTGATGGCGCGCCTGATGAGGCCCTTTGTCAGCCTTGCTCACCCTTTCGGCACCGATCCGCTGGGGCGCGATGTCCTCGCCCGGGTGGTCGCCGGCGGCAAGATCTCGCTGCTGGTCGGCTTTACTTCGGTTGCCGGCGCCGTCGTCTTCGGCGTCGTGATGGGGCTGGTGGCCGGCTATTATCGCGGCTTCTGGGACATGCTCGTCATGCGCTTTGCCGATATCCAGCTGGCCTTGCCGTTCATCCTGCTCGCCATCACCTTCATCGCCATCGTCGGCGGCAGCCTGACCAACACCATCGTTCTGCTGATCGTCTCGCAATGGGTCCAGTATGCGCGCCTGGTGCGCGGCTCCGTGCTGACATTGCGCGAACGGGAATTCATCCTGTCGGCCCGCGCCATCGGGGTCGCCGACTGGCGCATCATCTTCCAGCACCTGTTGCCGAACCTGATCGGCCCGGTCATCGTGCTCACCACCCTCAATGTCGCCAACAACATTCTTCTCGAAAGCAGCCTAACCTTCCTCGGCCTCGGCGTCGACCCCACCATTCCGAGCTGGGGCGGCATGTTGGCCGACGGGCGCACCTACCTCCAGACCGCCTGGTGGGTCAGCGTCTTTCCGGGCCTTGCTATCCTCTTGACGGTGCTTGGCCTCAATCTTCTCGGCGACTGGCTGCGCGACAGCCTCGATCCGACCGGCAGAACCTCGAGGTAGCACCATGATCGAGATCTTTCAGCACAGCGTCATGCGCACGCTGGACCAGCTTCCCACAACCCCCGGCGCACGCTACGAGGCCTGGACCTTCGACGATGCCAAAAGCCGCAGAGCGCACGAAATCAGGCTCGAAGCACTGGGCGTCACCGCGCGCATCCGGAGCGCCAACAAGCCCCTGCTCACCTTCTTCCTCGAGGACGTCGATATTTCCGGCGTCGAGAGCATAGAGATCCGCTATCCCGTGCATCCCGCAGCGCCGGAAAACCGTTTCCGGCTGGAGGCCTATCCGCTTGCGGCGCTGGTCGGGGATGCCAGGATTGACTTCATTCCCCGCGCCGACGACACCCTTGCCTACGATGTCACGCTGCTGCGCGCCGGCAAGACGGAAACCCACCGCGTCCTCGCCCCAAACCGCCTGCACCGCGACATCGTGGGAGAAACCAACCTGTCGCCCACCGGCTGGCTGCGTCACGCCGGCACGGACGAGGGAGAGCGGCTGGAGACGGACTACGAGGCGCTGTTCGAAGCGGCTGTCGGCGCCGTCGCCGGTCATGCTTGGGGCTCGGAGGAGCCCTATTTCGAGGAGCTCAATATCCGCGTCGACCATCCGGCCGAGGACGAGCCGCTCCACATCGGCCACGAGGTGCTCAGCCTTCGCGAAGCGCTGCACGAGGATCTCTATTTTTCCCTGCTGGAATTCTTCCAGCACAAATCCGGCCGTCCGCTCGGCGACCGCGGCCTGAAGCCCGGCCAGATCGTCCCTGAAATCGTCAAAAGCAAGGGACCTATCTCCGTGACGATCTCGACGCGTAGCTTCTCGACGGATTTTCAGGACGGAGCCGACCAGCCGATCGATACCGCCAAGGAGCCGCTTGTCGCACGCCAGATCGCCGACAAACTGGAGGCGATTGGCGGGCATGCGTTTGCGGCACGCGCCCGCTCCGGCCGCACGGTGTCGGCGCGATACATCCGCGGTCGCGATTTGCCTGTCATGATCAGCGCCGGCCAGCATCCGAACGAGACATCCGGCATCGTCGGCGCTCTGCGCGCAGCCGCGCAATTAAAGGCCCGTCCGGGCGCCCACTTCACCCTTTCCCCCTTGGAAAACCCCGATGGCTACGCGGTGCATCAGCGCCTGCGGCGCGACAATCCCTTCCACATGCACCACGCTGCCCGCTACACCGCGCTCGGCGACGATCTGGAATACCGCACGGTGGAAAATGCCGGCCCCCATCTGAACGAGAAGCAGATCAGGCTCGAAGCGCAAGCGCTGAGCGGCGCTCAACTGCATGTCAACCTGCACGGCTATCCAAGCCACGAATGGACACGGCCGCTCTCCGGCTACGTGCCGCGCGGCTTCGGTATGTGGACACTGCCGAAGGGTTTCTTCCTCATCATGCGCCATCATCCCGAGTGGGAAGAGCGTTCCGAAATGCTGCTGGACCGCGTCACGCGCCATCTCGGACAGATCCCCGGCCTGCTGGCCTACAACGACCGGCAGATCGCCCTCTACGAGATTCATGCCGGCGAAACGGGCTTTCGGATCATCAACGGCTTTCCCTGCCTGTGCTCGGTGGACGACCGCCACACCGTGCCGATGACGCTGATCACCGAATATCCCGACGAAACCATCTATGGCGACGATTTCATCGCCGGCCACACGGCGCAGATGGAAACCGTGCTCTCCGCCTACGATGCCTGGCAGGAGATCGCGGCGGCCGAGACCGCCTGATCGCCCATAGCTTCCCAACGCGATGTAAGTCCCGATGACGGAATGCGCTGCCTCGGGCTGATCGCCGGTAACGTCGGCCAATATAGCTGGCGTTTCGGGCCGTAATTCAGTTCCGTTTCATCTACCCGGCCTAGCAAGCGCTGCATCTTTGCTGCCTGCGCTCTTGCACGGCCCTATGACGGAACTCCAATGCCGACCCTTTCTCTCGTCGCGCCTTTTCTTAATGAGCAAGAATCCGTGACGGATTTTGCACGATTTACCAAAAGATTGGGCTGCGACATCAAGAAGCGTTTCAATCTCGATCTCGAGGTGGTGCTGGTCGATGATGGCAGCACCGACGACAGTGTCGTGCGCTATCGGAATGCGCTGGAGGGAAATTGGCGGATCGTCGAACTCAGCCGCAATTTCGGCAAGGAAATCGCGCTGTTCTCGGGCATCGAGGAAAGCAAGGGCGATTTCGTCCTGATGGTGGATGCCGATCTTCAGCATACTTTTTCAGTATGCATGGAGTTGATCAATGAACTCCTGGCCGATGATGAGCTGGATGTCGTCTACTCGGTTCGGGCGGACAGGCTGGAAGAGTCCCGGTCGAAGGCTGTGTTCAGCAAGCTCTTCTACCGCCTGATAAATGCGGGCCAACGCTTCACCATTCCGGAAAACGCAGGTGACTTCCGCATCATGCGCCGTGAAGCGGCCGAGGCGCTCCGCACCATCCGCGACAAGCGCCGGTTCAACAAGGGGCTCTATGCCTGGATGGGGTTCCGGCAAAAGGGGATCCTCTACACGCCATCTCCACGGACATCCGGCAGCACCAAATGGTCCAAGATGGGTCTGGCAGCGCTTTCGCTTGAGGGCATCACTTCCTTCTCGGCCGTGCCCCTTCGCATCATGTCGGTGATCGGCGTAATCATCGGGCTTCTCGGTGTCATGTACGGCGCCGAGATTGTGGTGAAAGGCCTGATATTCGACACGGATGTTCCCGGCTATCCGAGCCTGATGGCTTCCATCTCGGTGCTGGGCGGCTTCAATCTGGCCCTCCTCGGGCTGCTGGGAGAGTATATCTGGGTCACCATCGGCGAGGTAAAGGATCGTCCGCTGTACATCGTGCGACGGATCCATCGTTCAGGTGGGAAACCGCAATGAACGGTCGCATCAATGTGATCGCCGACGATTATGGGTTGTCCGACGGAATAGGCAGTGCCGTTCGGGACCTCATCGAGAACGGCAAGATCACCGGCACGAGTTGCATGACCATTTTCCCCGAATGGAACGAGCAAGCGTCGCTCCTCAGGAAAATGCCAACGTCATCCCGTGCCGATATAGGCCTTCATCTGACGCTGACGGATTTCGCGGCAATTTCACGTCCGACCGAGGCCTGGACCATGCCTCCGCTCGGCGGGCTGATCGCCAGAAGCTATCTCGGTCGGCTCGATCAGGCGACGATCGATGCAGAACTCGACGCCCAACTGCAGCGGTTCGTCGAGGAAATGGGAAGGCTTCCCGATTTCATTGACGGCCACCAGCATATCCACTTTCTGCCGACCGTCCGCTCATGGCTGGAGACGCGGCGGGAACGCCTGAGGCTTGCCGACAGGCTACCCTGGCTGCGAGGCGCACCAAACTTCCGGGCTGGAAACAGTCGCGCCATCAGGGCGAAGATTGCGCTGGTGAGCCTCATTGCCGCCGGCTTCGATCGACGCATGGCGGCTGCCGGGTTTTCGATTCGCGGGCCTTTGGTCGGATTCTATGACTGGAAGCGGCCAAGCGGGTTTCGCAGTGTCATGGGCCAGTTGGAGGAAGGTCTAGCCGACGGTTCCGTCGTCATGTGTCATCCCGGCCTGGTGGACCCTGTCCTCGTAAACCGGGACAGGATGATCGAGGCAAGGCCAGTGGAATTCCAGGCACTGGCTAGAACCTCCGGTTTCAGAGAGCTCGACCTCTGCCGCGCAAGCGGAAGCCGCTTTGAACCCTAGCAGACTTGCTGCGTGTCGCCGGAGCCTGATGGCCTCGAATGGCGTCCAAAAAATAAGATCGCTCGAAAGAACCGTACCATGAACAAAGACCGCATGATCGCCTATGGGCTGATCCTCTTGCTGATTGTGCGACTGCTTGCCATGGTCTGGGTGCCGCTGACGGATCCGACAGAAGCGCGCTATGCCGAAATCGCCCGCAAGATGGTCGAGACCGGTAATTGGATCACGCCGCAGTTTGACTACGGCATTCCGTTCTGGGCCAAGCCGCCCCTTCACACCTGGCTATCTGCCCTGGGGATCGCGGCCTTTGGCCCGACGGCATTTGCGGCCCGGCTCGGCATTTTGCTGGCGACCATCGCCACGCTAGCCATTCTCTGGCGATGGGGCTGTGCGGTCTCCACCCGGAGAACTGCCTCCGTCGCCGTGCTGATGACGGCGAGCTCCGGCCTGTTTTTTGTCTCTGCGGCCTTTGTTCAGACCGACATGGTTCTGACGCTGGGCGTGGTTGCCAGCATGGCCGGCTTCTACGGCGGACTGAAGGGCGAGCGCCGCTGGGGCTGGCTGTTTTTCCTGGGGATCGCAATCGGGCTTCTGGGCAAGGGGCCTGTTGCCGTCGTCCTCTCGTCCTTTCCCATTCTAGTCTGGATGGCGTGGCGCGGCGGCTGGAGGGACCTTCGTCGATTGCCTTGGGTCGGTGGGATCGCATTGTGCACGGTGCTCGTTGTCCCTTGGTATGTCCTGGCGGAAGCCGCCACGCCGGGCTTTCTTCGCTACTTCCTGATCGGCGAGCACATCGAGCGTTTCCTGCAGCCCGGCTGGACTGGAGATCTCTATGGCTCAGGTCGCGAACATCCCAAGGGGACGATCTGGCTGTTCTGGATCGTCGCGACGTTGCCATGGAGCCCACTTCTGCCGCTCCTGATCTGGCGTCAACGAAAGGCGTCGCTGGCCAAAGACGATGGGCTTGGCCTGTACCTGTTGCTGTTTGCGCTCACCCCGCTGATATTCTTCACGGCAGCCGCAAACATCCTGATTGCCTACGTTCTCCCGGGCGTGCCGGCGGCAGCGCTGCTGGCCGCCATCCGCTGGAGGCAGGCAGGCGGCAAAGGCGCCAACTGGCTGGTTTTTGGCGTAGGGGAGATTGTCATTATCGCCGTCGGTCTGATTGCCATTTCTCTTCCGGCTCTCAACACCTCGCTCCTGCCCAGCGAGGAGCGCCTGCTCGACAACTATTCCGCCTCCCACCGCATCGCCATGCTCTACCCGCGCAGCTTCTCGGCTGAGTTCTATACAAGAGGCAAAATCGTCAAACTGAAAACCGTCGACGAACTGGCCGCATGGCTCGCACCTGGGGATGAGGTCTTGGTGCATAGAGACGAGCAAGGCATGGTTGAGGCGCGCCTCGGCGCGACGCTCGAACCTGTTGCTGCAGACAAGGATTACATGTTGTTTGTCTGCAGGTCAGGCGTGGGGACGTAATATCCATGCCCTGTGCAGCAGCTTTCCGCGATTTAAATCGCTTGGCGGCTGCGGCAAAATCGCGACGCTGACGAAAGGTCGCGGGGGCTACCCGCCGCCCGCACCTTGATCCGGCATTGTCGGAAAGTCTATTTCGAACAAAAGTTTATACTCTTCTCCAGGTTTGCCATAGGCGTCATAGGCAAATTCCACCAAGGCCGTTCTGTCTTATCGTGATCACTCCACGCTTCGCACTAATAAATCATTTCCCCTCCAGGATGTGTAGTCCATCGGTTGCACCTGAACGTGTGACGTCCAGCATCAAGGCTATGTCGTGATGAGTGAGCGATATTGCGCTGCCGATGCGATCCTGGCACATCAGCAGCAGCGCGGGAGACGGACGCTGACACTATGAAGAGCGTTGGATAGCGCAGTGTTTGAACCACAAGCTTTCTGAGGCGACAGGTCTCTCTAAGGGTTGCGAAGCCCAGCGGCTGCTTTGGCGGCACCGATTTCGACCAGCAGCCATGGCGGCACTCCAATGTCTCTGCCTTTAGGTCCATATTCATGGCGAGCTAGACACAGCACACCCTGACACTTCCCAGCTTGCCAGACCTGCGTCCGCAGACCGCGACAACGGAAAGAGAGAGTTGTCGTAAGTGCCTTTGCGTCTGGCCATGTGCAATCCAAATGCGGATATGAGCGTAAACACCGACGACGCGCTTTGGAAGCCAGGTCGGGTTCCCGCCTGTGGTGTGGGCCTTACCCCGGATCCCTTGTCTCTCGAGGCCCTCTTGCTGCTGACGGAGTTTTCCCAGGAACCAAGACGGAGATGGCCGCGTTTAAGGCGTCGTATCGAAACTTGGATTTGTTTGGAGTGATTGTGGAGCAGCGCGACGACTGGCATCTGACAGATAGGCTTCACTATGACCACGGCAGGGGCGACCCCTTTGCTGCGGCCGTTCGCGCGACGCGAATGCCTATGGTTATCACCGATCCGTCACAGCCGGACAACCCGATCGTATTCTGCAATGAGGCCTTCCAGGCACTCACGGGCTATGCGAAAAACGAGATCTTGGGCCGCAATTGTCGCTTCCTGCAAGGACCGGATACAGAGCCGTCCGCAGTGGACCAGATCCGCGAAGCGGTGCGTAGCGGCCAGAGTGTTTCTGTCGAACTCCTGAACTACCGTAAAGATGGCTCGGTCTTCTGGAACGCTCTGTATCTCAGTCCAGTTCGGAACGACTCGGGCGAAATCCAGTTCTTCTTCGCGTCGCAGCTGGACGTGACCAAGCACGTAGCCGCCAACCGGGAAGTCGAGGAACAACGCCTCGCGGTCGAGAAGGAAGTAGAGCGACGCACGGCCGAACTGGAGGCGGCACTCGAAGCAAAGACACTTCTCCTGCACGAGGTCGACCACCGGGTCAAAAACAACCTGACAATGATCGGCTCGCTCCTGCGTCTCCAGGCGCGCACGATCGGGGACCCGATCATTTCCTCCAAGCTCGAAGCTATGATGGAGCGGATCGACGCACTGGCAACGGTTCATCGGACTCTTTACCAGTCGGGTGACGTCACCAAGTTCGATATCGGCGAATTTGCCACAAGGCTGGCCGAGGACGTGCTCGGTTCAAGCGGCCGGGCAGACATCTCACTCTATTGCGATGTTGAGCCCATTCTCGTTTCAGCTGGCAAGGCGTCATCGCTTGGTCTGGTGCTGAACGAAATCCTTACCAATGCCATCAAGCACGGCCTTGGCGATGGCCGCGCCGGGACGATCTCCATCAAGGGTGGCTGCGACGGGGATACGGCAACCATTTCCGTCGAGGACAATGGCGTTGGAATGCCGAGCGCGCCGCCCACCGGGCTCGGTCGTACGCTGATCAACCGGCTTGCCAAGCAGACCGAAGCTGTCGTGGTCTGGTCGCCGCTGCCTGCGGGAACGCGGGTAACATTGTCCCTGCAGAATTGGAATTGAGTATGGACCGTCCAAAGGCGCCACTGGCTGTGTTGATCGTCGAGGACGAGGCCCTGCTTGCGATGGACGTTGAAATGATGGTGGAGGATGCCGGCCATACCGTTATCGGCGAGGCGACCTGCATGTCTGAAGTCGAGGGGTTAGACCCCGTCCGCGCCCCGGACATTGCCTTTGTCGATATGCAGCTTGCGGATAAATCGACGGGCCTGGAGGTGTGTGCCTATATCCAGAAGCGCTGGACGAAGACGATCATCATATTCGTCACTGCCAATCCCAAAAAAATACCGGATGATTTCGCCGGCGCCCACGGCGTGATCCCGAAACCTTTTTCCAGGCATGGATTTATGAATGCGCTTTTCTATCTTCAAGAGAGCGTGTGTCGGCCGCCGCCCAATTCCGCGCTTCCAGGCAGCTTTTTTGCGTCTCCCCACCTGGCCGCGACCTGGTAGTTGATTGAGGTTGCAGCCGCAGTCGATACGCTTTCTTGTCGTTGTGACCAGCTGCGCTTGACAGTTTCGAACACTACTGGATGAAGTCGAACATATGCTCAATCGCCTCATAAGCAATCTCGAACAACACGACCGTGACCGGGTGATCCCGCACATGAAGCCCGTGACGTTGCCACGTCTGTTCGTCATGGCGGAGCCGGACAAGCCAGCGGTCCGCAGCTATTTTCTGGAATCCGGTATCGGTTCGGTGGTGGCCGTTTCGCCTGGTGGCAGCGAGGCGGAAGTGGCAATTTTCGGACGGGAGGGTATGTCGCCACCCAATAGCCTGTTCGAGGACGACCGCGCGCCTTTCAAGGTCTTTGTTCAGGTCGAGGGCCATGGACACAGCATAGAAAATGAAATCCTCTTCGAGCTTCTGGCAGAAAGCCGGACCTTCAGGCGGGTTTTGAGCCGATACGCACAAACGCTGTTTGTGCAGACGGCCTACACATCCTTGTCAAACGCATCGCATTCGATCGAAAAGCGTCTCGCCCGCTGGCTCCTCATGGTCCATGATCGATCGGACAGTGCTTCTCTTCCACTCACGCATGATTTTCTGTCCGCCATGCTCAATGTCCGGCGCCAGAGCGTGACGGATTCCCTCCACGTCCTCGAAGGCGAGAGCTTCATATCGAATACCCGCGGACTTGTGACGATTAGGAACCGGGAACGACTGGTGGCTTTCGCGGGCGACGCCTATGGGGTTCCCGAGGCCGAATTCGAACGGCTGATCGGCAGCATGCGATAACCCTTTCGGGATTTGAAGTCGCCCGTTGTTATGATGGGATGACGAGATCTGGCTTTAAATCTGCGATGGCAGCCACCGTATCAGCAATCCGGACCAGTCGGAATTTTTGCGCCTGCGGGCGGGATGAGGCCGTGACGTCGGCAAGGCAAGTTTTGCTCGCACGGATATTGGCGGGAAAAACTATAGGCGAAAAGGCCCGGGAGATTGTCGACGACCGCCGCCGCGTGCTGTTTGTCTGGACCTGAACTCGGCCTTGGGGCTTTGCGGCTATGGCCCGGCCCCGCTCGATCCGCTGCCGATATCCTTGCCGGATTTGCCTTTTTTGTGGCCTGAGCCGGGCATTGACCAGCCTCCGTGTGCGCAAGCTAGCCATGGCAAACGTCAAAAAAGTATCTTTGAATCCCGCAGGCTGAGGTAGAGGGCCCGGCAGATAAGGGATAACGTGGCTTAAAGCGTTGGATCTGCAGATTTGGAGGTTTGCAGATTTTGCCATCAGGTTGGCAGGCGTTGGTTGGGAGGGGATCATGCAACCGGATCTGGAACTCGTGCACATCCGCAAAGGTGAGTCCTTTGCTGCGTGGAAGCATGGCTATCCGTTTCGCACCGTGCGCTGGCACTACCATCCCGAATACGAGATTCACCTTGTCGTCGCGACTTCGGGTCAGTTCTATATCGGCGATCACATCGGCCGCTTCGAGCCTGGCCAACTGATCATGACCGGCCCCAATCTTCCCCAGAACTGGATTTCGGAAATTGAACCCGGCGAGATCGTCCCGACCCGCAATCTCGTCATCCAGTTTCCCGAAAAATTCATCCAGGACTGCACCGCCTGCCTGCCGGAGATGGATGCCATTGGCGCGCTTTTGAAGCGCAGCGCCCGAGGCCTGCTGTTCGATAAGGCGACCGGCGTCGAAATCAGGCCTCTGATGGAGCAGTTGATCGAAGCGCAGGGCATGAAGCGGCTCGCGCTGTTTTGGGAAATCCTCGATATTCTGGCAAGAGCCCCGGAGCCGGAGGTGCTGGCGAGCCTCAGTTACGAACTGGATCTGCCGAGCATCAACGAAAGCGGAATTAATCGCGCTATTGCCCATCTGCGCGAGCACCTGACCGACGATATCGACGAGCGGGAGTTGGCGGATCTGGTAGGCCAAAGCGCAAGCTCTTTCTCGCGGGCCTTCAAGCGCCATACCGGGACGACACTGGTGCGCTACAAGAACCAGCTGAGGGTGGATCTGGCCTGCCTGATGCTGCTGACGCAGCCGGAGGTGAAGGTCGCGGAAGTCTGCTTCGAGATCGGATTTTCCAACGTCTCCAACTTCAACCGGCATTTCCTGAAGCAAAAGGGAATGCCGCCCTCTCAATTCCGCGCAACCTTCGCCGCGAACGGTGAGCTGCAAGCCGCAGAATAACGAGAAAAAGCCATACCCCGCAAAGGGGTTTTCGCCCGGACGGCATGGTGCCTTCCGGGAAAGGACAGGCATTGCCTGTTGTCATCTAACGGGAGGAAGACCGAGATGAAAAAGACTTTGTTGGCATTATCGATTGCCGCTTTGGCCCTGACCACCGCGCCAGTCATGGCGCAGGAGGCCAAGCTCAAGATCGGCATGACGTTCCAGGAACTGAACAATCCCTATTTCGTCTCGATGCAGGAAGCGCTCAAAGAAGCCGCCAAGAGCATCGGCGCCGAGGTTGTCGTCACCGATGCGAACCATGACGTTGCCAAGCAGATCTCCGATATCGAGGACATGCTGCAGCAGAAGATCGACATTCTGCTCCTCAACCCGACCGATTCCGCCGGCGTCGAATCCGCCGTCAAGATGGCCAAGGACGCCCATGTCATCGTCGTCGCCGTCGATGCGAACGCAAACGGCCCTGTCGATACCTTCGTCGGCTCCAAGAACAAGGATGCCGGCTATCAGGCCTGCCAGTATCTCGGCAAATCGCTGAACGGGTCCGGCGAAGTGGCCATTCTCGACGGCATCGCCGTCGTGCCGATCCTGCAGCGCGTCGAGGGCTGCAAGCAGGCACTCGCCGAGTTCAGCGGCATCAAGCTTGTCGATACCCAGAACGGCCGCCAGGATCGCTCGGTCGCGCTCGGCGTCGTCGAGAACATGATCCAGTCCCACCCGAACCTGAAGGGCATCTTCTCGGTCAACGACGGCGGAGCCATGGGCGCGCTGGCGGCGATCCAGGGCTCCGGCAAGGACATCAAGCTCACCTCGGTCGACGGTGCGCCTGAAGCCGTCAAGGCGATCGCCGATGGCACCGCCTTCATCGAGACGACCGCGCAGTTCCCGCGCGACCAGGTCCGCGTCGGTCTCGCCATGGCGCTGGCGCAGAAGTGGGGCGCCCGCGTGGTGCCGAAGGAAGTTCCGATCGACGTCAAGCCGGTCACCAAGGAAAATGCCGCCGGCTTCAGCTGGTAATCGTCTCGAAGTCGCCCCCGCACCATCGCGGGGGCGACCCATCCATTCAAATGCGGGAGTGAGCGATGCTGGAACTCAAGGGCATCAAGAAAAGCTTCGGCAGGATTTCGGTTCTGCACGGGGTCGACCTGACGGTTCGCGCCGGAGAGATCCACGCTCTGCTGGGCGAAAATGGCGCAGGCAAATCGACGCTGACCAAGGTCCTCTGCGGCATCCTCCAGCCGACCGGGGGCGAGATCCTGATCGACGGCCAGCCGCATCACTTCGCCGACTACAACGAGGCAATCGACAATGGCATCGGCGTGGTGTTCCAGGAGTTCTCGCTGATCCCCTATCTCGACGCGGTCGACAACATGTTCCTGGCGCGCGAAATCCGCAGCGCGATCGGCCTGTTGAACCGCCGTGCGATGCGCAAGCGCGCCTCCGAAATCCTGTTGCAGCTCGGCATCCATGTTCCGCTCAATGTCCCGGTTCGCATGCTGTCGGTGGCGGAGCAGCAGTTCGTCGAAATCGCCAAGGCGCTGGCGCTCAACGCGCGCATCCTGGTGCTCGACGAGCCGACTGCAACGCTGACGCCGTCCGAGGTCGAGCATCTCTTCCGGGTCATGAGGGGCCTGCGCGAACAGGGCGTCGCCATCATTTTCATCTCCCATCACCTGGAGGAAATCTTCCAGATCTGCGACCGCATCACCGTGCTGCGCGACGGTGAGTACGTCACCTCCTGCGACGTCAGCGATGTCGACCAGCATCGCCTCGTCGAATTGATGGTCGGGCGCAGGATCGAAAACAGCTTTCCCTCGAAGCCGGCGATGGCTGCCGATCCTGCCATTGTCCTCGATGTCGAGGCGGTGCAGCTGACGAGGGGAGGGCCTGTGTCGCGCTTCCAGTTGCGCGCCGGCGAGATCCTCGGCTTTGCGGGCCTGGTCGGCTCCGGTCGCACGGAAACGGCACTCGCCATGATCGGCGCCCATCGCGCAACGCAATGCAAGCTTTCCCTCAACGGCGTCGAGACACGCTTTGCCGATCCTTCCGAGGCCCTGGCGAGCGGCGTCGGGCTTTTGCCCGAGAGCCGGAAGGAGCAGGGGCTGATCACCAGCTTCTCGATCCTCCACAACGTGTCGCTCAACAATTATGGCAAATATCTCTTCGGCCATTTCTTCATCGACCGCCGCAAGGAGCGCGACGATACAATCGCTGCGATGGCGCAGGTGCAGGTCAAGGCGCAGGGCCCCATGGCCCGCGTCGATACCCTGTCGGGCGGCAATCAGCAGAAGGTGGTGATCGCCCGCTGGCTCAATCACAACATGAAGGTGCTGATCTTCGACGAGCCGACGCGCGGCATCGATGTCGGGGCCAAGGCGGAAATCTACCAGCTGATGCGCGAATTCACAGCGCGCGGCTACTCAATCATCATGATCTCGTCGGAGCTGCCTGAGGTCATCGGCATGTCCGACCGGGTGTGCGTCTTCCGGTCCGGCGGCATCGTCGCCACCGTCGAAGGGGCCGCCATCAATGCCGAGGAGATCATGATGCACGCAACCACTGGGAGGATGAAACATGTCGCATGACGGGATCGCCGCGGGCGATGGCAGCACAAAGGGCGCGGCCCATTCCGCATTCAGATCGGCCATTCACTCGCCACTGGCATTGCCGCTGGCAGGCCTCATCGTCGTATCGATATTGATGAGCTTTGCCTCCGATACTTTCTTTTCGGTCTCCAATATCCTCAACGTGATGCGACAGGTCTCGGTGGTGGCGATCCTGGCGGTTGGCATGACGTTCGTCATCCTGACGGGCGGCATCGATCTCTCGGTCGGCGCCGTGATGGCGCTCGCCGGTACCATGGCTGCCGGCCTGATGGTCCATTTCGGCCTGCCGGGCTGGGTGGGGCTGCTGGCGGGGATCGTGCTGGGTGTCGGGCTAGGCATCTTCAACGGCCTGCTGGTTGCCTGGGGGCGGATGCCGGCCATCATCGTGACGCTTGCCACCATGGGGATCGCTCGGGGCATCGGGCTGATCTATTCCGGCGGCTATCCGATATCAGGCGTGCCATCCTGGATCTCCTGGTTCGGCGTCGGCCGTGTCGGCATCATCCCGGTTCCCGTCATCCTGACGGTCATCATCTATGCGCTGGCCTGGGTACTGCTGCAGCGCACGCCCTTCGGCCGCCATGTCTACGCCATCGGTGGCAACGAACTGGCCGCAAAACTGTCCGGCGTGAAGACCGCCAGGGTCAAGCTTGCCGTTTATGCCATCTCCGGCCTGACCGCCGGTCTGGCGGCGGTCATTCTCACCGGGCGACTGATGTCCGGCCAGCCGAATGCCGGCGTGGGCTTCGAGCTCGACGCCATCGCGGCGGTGGTGCTCGGCGGAACCGCCATTGCCGGCGGGCGCGGGCTTATCCTCGGGACGCTGATCGGCGCTGTGCTGCTCGGCATCCTCAGCAACGGCCTGAACCTGATGGGCATCAACCCCTATCTGCAGGACATCATCCGCGGTTTCATCATCCTGCTCGCCATCTACATCGCCCGCGAGTGGCGTTGATCCCGATCATCATGCATTACTGACATAAAGGAGAGAACCCATGTCTCAGTCACTGGAAGGAAAGATCGCCGTCATCACCGGTGCCGCCTCGGGCATTGGACTGGCAACGACGGAAAAACTGCTGGCCGCCGGCGCCACCGTCGTCATGGTGGACTGGAACGAGGCCAGCCTGAAAGAACTGACGCAGCGGCTTGGCAGCAAGGCGATCGCCCAGGTTACCAATCTTCTCGATGCCGACAGCTGCGCCGCGATGGTGCCCGAGATCCTCAAGAAGGTCGATCACATCGACATTCTCTATTGCAACGCCGGCACCTATATCGGCGGTGACCTCACCGAGACCACGAATGACGCCATCGACAAGATGCTCAATCTCAACGTCAACGCTGTCATGAAGAACGTCCACGACGTCGTCCCGCACATGACCGAGCGCGGCACCGGCGATATCGTCGTCACCTGCTCGATTGCCGGCCACTACCCGACCTACTGGGAGCCGGTCTATGCCTCGTCGAAATGGGCCATCACCTGCTTCGTCCAGACTATGCGCCGCCAGATGATCCCGCACGGTGTGCGTGTTGCCCAGGTCTCGCCCGGGCCGGTGGTCTCGGCGCTGCTGGCCGATTGGCCGGAGGAAAACCTGCGCAAGGCCAAGGAATCGGGAAGCCTGATGGACCCGAGCGAGGTGGCCGACGCGGTCGAATATATCCTGACCCGCAAGCGCACCGTGACGATCCGCGACATGATCGTTCTCCCGACCAACTTCGATCGGGTATAAGGGGCGAACGGGCTATCGGAGTCGGAGGGATGATATGACCAGCTACATGATCGGCGTCGACGTCGGCACGGGTTCAGCGCGGGCAGGCGTCTTCGATCCGGCCGGATCGATGCTGGCCAACGCCAAGCGGGATCTGGTGATCTTTCGTGACGACAGCGGGCGCGTCGAGCAGTCGAGCGAGCAGATCTGGCAGTCCGTCTGCGAAGCCGTATCGGAAGCGGTGTCGCTCGCGGGTATTGACCCCGGCGATGTCGTCGGCATCGGCTTCGACGCAACATGCTCGCTGGTCGTGCAAGGGGCGAGCGCCGGGGTGGGGGATCCGTCCCATCCCGAACGCGATGTCATCGTCTGGATGGATCATCGCGCCCTCGACCAGGCCCGCCGTATCAACGCGATGGGCCACGCGGTGCTCTCCTATGTCGGCGGCACGATCTCGCCGGAGATGGAGACGCCGAAACTCCTCTGGCTGCGCGAAAACCTGCCGGACATCTACGAAAGTGCGGAGAATTTCTTCGACCTGACCGATTTCCTGACATGGAAGGCGGCGGGTGCGCTCGATCGCTCATCCTGTACCGTGACCTGCAAGTGGACCTATCTCGCCCACGAGAACCGTTGGGATGAAAGCTATTTTCGCGAGATCGGCCTTGGCGACCTCGCGACCGATGGTTTTTCCCGTATCGGCAAAAGCGTCGTGCACCCAGGCACTCCCCTTGGAAACGGCCTTACGGTCGAAGCGGCCGGCCGGATGAAGCTGTCGCCCGGGATAGCCGTCGCAGCGGGGCTGATCGATGCCCATGCCGGCGGCGTCGGTACGGTAGCGGCGAGCGGCGGGGCCGAGGACGCGACGTTGTGCCTCGGCTACGTCTTCGGCACATCGTCATGCACCATGACGACCACCGAAGCGCCGACCTTCGTTCCAGGTGTCTGGGGTCCCTACTTTGCCGCCATGGTGCCTGGCATGTGGCTCAACGAGGGCGGACAGTCAGCAGCCGGTGCGGCGATCGACCACCTCGTGAAGATGCATCCGGCCAGTGCCGAAACAGCGGCCATGGCCGCGCGCGGCGGGAAGAGCCTGCCGCAATGGCTGGCGGACCGCGCCCTTGAATTGGCGGCCGACGCCTCTGATGCGGTGAGGCTTGCCGACCAGCTCCATGTCGTGCCGGAATTCCTGGGCAATCGCGCGCCCTTCGCCGATCCGCATGCCCGTGCGGTGATCGTCGGCCTCGGCATGGAAACGGGCGCCGACAGCCTCGTTTCCCTCTACATCGCCGGCATCTGCGGGCTTGGCTACGGATTGCGGCAGATCGTCGATACCCAGGCCGGGCAGGGCGTCCGGGTAAACACCATCTCTGTCTCAGGCGGAGCGGGCGGACATCCGCTCATCCGGCAGATCCTTGCTGATGCCACGGGCGTCGAGATCGAAGTCACCGCCTGCCCCGAGCCGGTGCTTCTGGGCTCGGCCATGCTGGGGGCGGTTGCCGCCGGTGTCCATCCCGACCTGCGCTCCGCCATGCCCGCCATGTCCACGATCGCGCTCAAATGCCCGCCTTCGGCCGGCGATATCCGGGCCATACATGATCAGCGATACGCGGCATTCCTCAGTCTGCAGTCGATCAGCCGCGACATCCGCCTTGGGGCGGACAGGCTTTCACAATGAGTTTCATGCCGGAGGAGATATTGGACATGCAGTTTGCCGGAAAATCGGTGATCATCACCGGGGCTGGAAAAGGGATCGGCCGCGCCTGCGCGAAAATCATGGCCGCGCGGGGCGCCGAAGTTATTGCGCTCAGCCGCACCGCCGCTGATCTGGAGAGCCTGCGGCAGGAGATCGGGGGCCGCCAGATCGCCGTCGATCTCGCCGATCCGGCTGCCACGCGGGCCGCTATGCGCGAGGCGGGCACAGTCGATTTCCTGATCAACAGCGCCGGTATCAATGTGCTGGAATCAAGCTTCGACATGACCGAAGAGGGCTATGAGGCGGTCATGGGCATCAATCTGCGGGCAGCGCTGATCACCTGCCAGGAATTCGGCCGGGCCCGCGTGGCCGCCGGTGGCGGTGGCGCCATTGTCAACATCACCTCGATTGCCGGACATCGCGGTTTTGCCGAGCATCTCTGCTATGCGGCCTCCAAGGCGGGGCTCGAGGGTGCGACCCGGGTACTTGCCAAGGAGTTCGGCCCGCACGGCATCCGCGTCAACGCCGTGGCACCGACCATCACCCTGACGGAGCTCGCGCTCAGGGCCTGGAGCGACCCCGAAAAATCCGCGCCGATGATGGTCCGCCACCCGATCGGCCGCTTCGCCGAAGTCGACGACGTCGCGCGCACCATCGCCACCTTGCTTTCCTCCGACACGGAAATGGTCACAGGCGTCGTCCTCAATGTGGACGGTGGCTTTCTCGCGGTTTAGCCCTCGGTCACGTTACTCATTCCGGGTTTTCAAGGCTGAACATTTCCGTCCTTTCGTCATAGGCGAACAGTTCGCCATAGCGGGCCCAGGAGACAATGGTCTTCAGCGTTTCGTAGGCACGTGACCCCGTCATGTAGTCTTCGAGCTCGTTGCGGAAGCGCGCAGCGGGCGCTGTGTGGGTCGGGCGCTCGTCGAGGACCCTCCGGATCAGGCCCATGAACGGCACGTAGGTGACCAGATGCTCGGCGAAAAGCTTCTTTCGGGCATCTGTTTCGAGGTGAGCAAAGCGTGTACCCGCGTCAGTCAGCATCACGTCGCCTTCGCTCAGCTGGGCAAACCGCAGTAGCTGGAGCGCTTCCCCCAGATGGAAAAGCTCATCGGCCTTGAGTTGAAGAGCACCGGCGAGAACCGGGAGATCGGCGCGACCGTGATAGGGGGCTCCCGCCAGGGCCTCGATGAGGCCAGACAGGATGTTCGTCGACACGGGTTCCAGCACCATGCCCATACCTGTGCCCGGAATGCCGTCGAGGGCTGTCGAGCGCGGCTCGGCACGCTGTGTCATCAGCGCGTAGATGCTATCGACCAGCTGGCGGAACATCGGGTCCAGCCGGTTGCGCGGATGCGGCAGATCCACCTTCAACTCCCGGGCGACGCGGCCTGGATTGGAGGAGAAGACCAGGATGCGATCGCACATCAGCACCGCCTCCTCGATATTGTGGGTGACCATCAGCACAGACTTGATCGGCAGCCGTCCCTCGATCCAGAGATCAATCATATCCGTGCGCAACGTCTCGGCGGTCAGCACGTCGAGAGCGGAGAAGGGCTCGTCCATGAGGAGCAGGTCGGGATGGACCACCAAAGCGCGTGCAAAGCCGACGCGCTGGCGCATGCCGCCGGAGAGTTCCTTAGGATAGGCGTTCTCGAATCCGTCAAGACCGATGAGATCGATGGCGGCCAACGACAGCGCCCTGCGCTCGACCCGGGCAACACCCTTGGCCTCGAGGCCAAGCTCGACGTTTTGCAGCACGGTGAGCCATGGGAACAGGGCGAACGACTGAAACACCATCGAGATGCCGACCGGCGGACCTTCGATGGTGGCGCCCCGGCACCTGGCGTCGCCGGAGGACGGCGCGAGAAGGCCCGCAATGATGCGCAGCAGCGTCGACTTACCCGAACCGGAACGGCCAAGCAGGCCGACGATCTCGCCTTCCTTGATGGTCAGATCGACATTTTCGAGCACCACCACGTCGCTGCCGTTCGCCTTGGGAAAGGAACGGGAGACCTTGCTGATATCGATGAGCGGTGTCTTGGAAAGGTGATCAAGCATACGATTTGTCCTTTGGTCTGATGACATCGATTAGCCCAGGCGCAATCGGCTTTCGCCGAAAGCGTAGAGCGGCCGCCAGATCAGGCGATTGGAGAGCGTGACGAAGGTGCACATGACGATGATGCCGAGCACGACTTGCGGAAAGTCGCCGTTGGTCGTGGCATTGGCAATGTAGGAGCCGAGACCCGGCGTTGTCAGATGCGTGTCGCCCCAGCTGGCCACCTCGGCGACGATGCTGGCATTCCACGATCCACCGGCAGCGGTGATGGCACCGGTGATGTAGTAGGGAAAGATGCCTGGCAGGATGACCTTAAGCCACCATTGCCAGCCGCGGATGTGGAAGCTGCGCGCGGCTTCCTTGAGGTCGCTGGGGAAGGCGCTGGCGCCGGCAATGACATTGAAGAGAATATACCACTGCGTCCCCAGGATCATCAGCGGGCTCAGCCAGATATCGGCACTGAGGCTGAAATGCACGATCACGACGACGAAGGCCGGGAAGGCGATATTTGCCGGGAATGCGGCCAGAAACTGCGCCAGCGGTTGCACCTTCTCGGCAAGCTTCGGGCGCAAGCCGATCCAGACGCCGATCGGTACCCATACGAGGGTGGCGATCAGCATCAGCACCAAGACGCGCAGGAGCGTGATGCAGCCGTCGACCACAGCGGTGCGAATTTCCGACCAGCCAATGGTCGCACGAAGATACTCGACGCTTATCACAGCAGCCCAGCCAGCCGCAGCGGCAATGACAGCGAACCAGACCCAGTCGACGACGCGAGAGGCCGCCATATCCATGGCCTTCGACCCGTATCCAGGCAATTTCGGCAGGCGCAACGTCCACACCTGTCGTCCGGCCCATTGCAGCGGCGTTGCCAGCAAACGGGTGACACGGGCGTGGCGGAAAAGATCGAGAATCCAGGAGGTCGGGGCAAGGTTGTTGCTCGTCGTCTCGAACCTGAACTTGTCGGCCCAGGCAACCAGAGGCCGAAAGAGCAGCTGGTCGTAGAGCACAATGACGCCAAGCATTGCGACAACGGCATAGGACACCGCCATGAGGTCCTGCTGCTTGATGGCAAGGGCGACATAGGAGCCGATCCCCGGCAGCGTCACCGTTGTGTTGCCGACGGTAATCGCTTCCGATGCGACGACGAAGAACCAGCCGCCTGACATCGACATCATGGCATTCCACACCAGGCCGGGCATGGCGAAGGGGACATCGAGCCGCCAGAAACGCTGCCATCCGCTCAGCTGGAAGCTCTGCGTCGCCTCCACCAGGTCCTTCGGCTGGTTTCGCATCGACTGGTACATGCTGAAGGTCATGTTCCAGGCTTGGCTGGTGAAGATCGCAAAGACCGAGGCCAGTTCTGCGCCGAGCACGCTACCGGGGAAGAGATTGAGAAAGAAGGTGACGGTGAAGGTCAGGAAACCGAGGATCGGCACGGACTGCAGAATGTCGAGTATCGGAATGAGCACCATCTCGGCCCGCCTGCTTTTCGCGGCGACGGCGGCATAGATAAAGGTGAAAGCCAGCGAGAAGACGATGGCGAGCAGCATCCGCAGGACCGTGCGCAGGGCATAGATTGGCAGGTTGACGGGATCGAGCGACAGCGGTGTAGCGTCGAGGGCGGAAAGCGGCGCCGTCGTTACCCTTGCGCCATAGGCGATCAGCACGATCACGCCGATCACCAGCAGAAGCGCCAGGATGTCCCAATGGCTCGGCAAGATTGAGCGCCGGATGGCGAGCGGGGCGAATTTCTGCTGTTTCATGGGCGGGCCTGCATGGTTTCGGGCGGAGTTCAGAGAGAGCAGCAGGACCGAACCAGATATACTGCCATCTGCTGCGATGATTGGCGCTCGGGACCGGCCGCGGTTGCTTGTTTCCGGCGTTCTCGTAGACGCAGAAGCGTTGTAGAACAGCCGCATCCAGCCCACCACCATGATGAGGTAAAGCCGGAGGATCCTGAGGAATACGAAGGCTATACCTTGGTATATCGAATGCCAGGAATGCCCGTTCCGGCTGTCCGAAAGGGAGCAATTGGTTTATTGGAAGCGAGGAATTACGGGCGGGCGCAGCACCGCAGACCGCTCCCGCGCTTCTGGTCATGGGGATCAGGCTACCAACATGCAATTAGGTTTATGAAAAGAGAGGCTCCAATCAGGTCGTGAAACACCAGAGAGTACCGAAAGATCATCGACGGCCGAAGATGCGCTGCGCCTTCATCGCGGCACTGATCGTGTGCATCTTTACCGCCGACACGGTCACGAACTTCGAGATTGCCTTTGCGGTCTTCTATATCGCGGTGATTTTGATCGCGATGGGCTTCCTGTCGACGCGCGCCGTAGTGGCCCTTGCCTCGTTTTGTATCGGCCTCACGGTCCTGAGCCTGTTTCTGACGCGGCACGGGTCGTTCGAGGCTGGCCTGTTTAATTGCGGTATCAGTTCGTGCGCCATCGCGGTCACGACCTATCTATCGCTCAAGATCACCGCCGCGCAGGCCGCAGCCTTCCAGGTGCAGGAGCAACTTGAACGGATGGCGCGCGTGACGCGGCTGGGTGAACTGACTGCCTCGATCGCCCACGAAGTCAATCAGCCGTTGGCGGCCGTCGCCACCAGCGCGGATGCCTGCCGCCGCTGGCTCGACCACACGCCGCCGAACGTGGAAAGAGCCCGGCAGGCAGCCCTGCGGATCTTCGACGACACCAAGCGGGCAAGCGACGTGGTCGCGCGCGTCCGCCGGCTGGCATCGAGCGAGCAACCGCAGTTGGAGCGGGTCGATGTCAATGAAGCCGTGGCCGATGCGCTCGGCATGGCCGAGCAGACGATCGAGCGCAATCATGTGATCCTGAAACACGACCTCTCGAAGGACTTGCCGCCTGTCATGGCGGACAGGATCCAGATCCAGCAAGTCATCAGCAACCTGCTCCTCAATGCTATCGAGGCGATGGCCGAGGTCCCTAGCTTCAAAAGAGAGTTGACCGTCGTGTCCTCGCGCGACGAAATAGGATCGGTCGTCATTGCGGTGACCGATTCCGGCAGCGGGATGAAGCAGGCGACAATCGATCGTCTCTTCGATGCGTTCTGGACCACGAAGAAGAGCGGCATGGGCATAGGTTTGACCATCAGTCGCGCCATTATCGAGGCTCATGCGGGGCATATTTCTGTGACATCGGCGCCACGCATGGGAACCACCGTCCAGTTCATCCTACCCGCGGCAGGACAGGAGGCGGCATGAGTTTGGCCGGAAAGTCCAGCGATATCGCTGAGGCGATCGTCTATGTAGTTGACGACGACCAGTCCGTGCGGCTCGCTCTGGAGGATCTTCTCACCTCGGTCGGCCTCGTCGTGCGGTCCTTCGGCTCGATCAAGGAGTTCCTCGCTTCTCCCGTTCTCGACAGGCCGGGATGCCTCGTGCTCGATGTACGGATGCCGGGGCAAAGCGGCCTGGAGTTTCAGCAGCAGATGTCCGCGATGGGGATAAGCCTGCCGGTCATCTTCATCACCGGGCACGGGGATGTCGCCATGGCTGTCAGGGCGATGAAGACCGGCGCGATCGAGTTTCTTGCCAAGCCATTTAGAGACCAGGAATTGCTGGACGCAATCCAGCTCGGCGTGGAGAAGGACCGCGTGCAGCGCCAGGACGAGGGAAATCTGGCGCTTTTGCGGAAGCGTTGGCAGACGCTGAATAGCGGCGAGCAGGCCGTGATGCAGCGGGTTGCAGAGGGCATGTTGAACAAGCAGATCGCCGGCGAAATGAGCGTCAGCGAAGTGACAGTCAAGGTTCGCCGCGGCCAGGTCATGCGCAAGATGAACGCCAGGTCCCTCACCGATCTTGTCAGGATCTGGGACCGTTTGAATAGGCCGGATTAAGAGATACGCTCGCTGGTTTATGAAGTCTCTTGCGAAAGAGGCGGACTGGCGGGGTGATGGTCGAACGTCTTGCGTCCGATTGCGCTTGCCGGGCTTTGATGAGGATCAAGGCGCCAATCGCCGCGGAGGCCTAGGTTGCTCCCAGCTTAAACCGGGAGAGTCGACATGTTCATCAAAAACGTTCTCAGTGTGCTTGGTATCGATGGCTTTAACGAGGACTTGCGGGGCGCGGTGAACTTTTGCGAAAGCCATCAAGCCCATCTGACCGCCATGCCGATCTCGATGGCAGCGGCACCGCCGATCGGCTCCTACCAGGTCGTTTCCTCCGTCTGGATCGAGGAAAGACAGCGCGCGACGGATCACCTGGAGTTTAAAACCGGCGAGATCAAGGACCTCCTTGGTCAGAGCGGTTTGTCCTACGAGGTGCAGCAGGTCTTCACGGAGTTTGCCTGGGCAGACGTCGATATCGCCGAGCGCGCCCTTTATGCCGACCTCGTCCTCGTCGGAGCGCAGGCAGCCGCCGACAAGGAAATGCAGGGCAGGGTGATCAATGGGGTTCTGTTCAGAACGCCGACGCCGATGCTGATCCTGCCAAGAAATGCGGCGATCGAAGCGCATCCGAAAACCATACTTGTGGCCTGGGATTCGACCGAGAAGGCGGCACGTGCCCTACGACAGTCGATGGACTTTCTGCAGGCTGCGGAAGCCGTCCATGTCACCATGGTCGATCCGATCGCCGCAAGCACTGCCAATGGCGAAGAGCCGGGTGCCGATGTCGCAATCTTTCTGGCCCGTCACGGTGTGAAGGTCGATGTCGACTGCATCTCGAGCGAGAGCCTGCGGGTCGATGAAGCGCTCCAGCGACACGCCATCGACATCGCCGCCGACATGATTGTCATGGGCGCTTACAATCACCCACGCCTGCAAGAGCGGCTTTTCGGCGGAGTCACGCGCTTCATGCTGGAAAACACGACGCTTCCGCTTTTCCTGGCGCACTGATGGGTTGATCGGGCATTTCGTGAACAACGTTTGTTAACGGACAGGAGGGCTGCCGGCGCTGAATGAGGCAAGGGGTCGCCGTTCCTGGTCTCCCGCTGACAGGGTATCGCGAAACTCCGCCTCACGTCACCGCGCCGACCTGCCATGGCACGAACTCGTTGTCGCCGTAGTCGTAGGCCTCACTCAGCGTCTTCTTGCCGGATGCGACGGCGATGATGTCCTCGAAGATACGCGCTCCAGCTGCTTCGATGGTGTCGTCACCCGTAGCGATGCCGCCGCAGTTGATGTCCATGTCTTCCTGCATGTGCTTGTACATCTCGGTATTGGTGGCGATCTTGATGCAGGGCGCCGGCTTGAAACCGGAAACAGAGCCGCGGCCGGTGGTAAAACAGATGACGTTGCAGCCGCCTGCCACCTGGCCTGTCACTGCGACCGGGTCATAGCCGGGCGTGTCCATGAACACGAAGCCGGGCTCGGTGACGATCTCGGCATATTCGTAGACCGCCTTCAGTGGCATGGTGCCGCCCTTCGCCACCGCGCCGAGGGATTTTTCAAGGATCGTCGTCAGTCCGCCGAGCTTGTTGCCGTAGGAGGGGTTGTTGTTGAGTTCGGCGCCGTTGCGCTCGGTGTAGTCACGCCACCATTCGATCCGCGACAGCAGCTTCTCGGCAATGGCCGGCGTGGCCGCGCGACGGGTCAGCAAATGCTCGGCGCCGTAGATTTCCGGTGTCTCCGCCAGCACCGAGGTACCGCCGTTGCGCACGATGAGATCGGAGGCGTAACCCAGCGCCGGGTTGGCGGAAAAGCCGGAGTAGCCGTCAGAACCACCGCATTCGAGCGCCACCTTGAGGCCGGACAAGGGCTGCGGGGTGCGCCGGGCGCTGTTCACCTCGGGCAGCATGTCGCGGATCATCTCGCTGGCCGCCTCGATGGTCTTGCGGGTTCCGCCGAGACCCTGGATCGTCATGGTACGCAGGCGCTTGCCTTCCTCCAGCTTGTAATGCTCGAGGATCGGCGCAATCTGGTTGGTCTCGCAGCCAAGCCCGATCATCAGGATGCCGCCGAAATTCGGATGGCGGGCGTAACCCTGCAGGGTGCGCGTCAGCAGGCGATATCCTTCGCTTTCCATGTTGATGGCGCAACCGCCGCCATGGGTCAGAGCAACGACGCCATCGACATTGTCGAAACCGTCGAGCCCGCCGCTGCGATTGAAGTGCTCGGCAATGTATTTCGAGACGGTGGCGGAACAGTTCACCGTGGTGATGATGCCGATGAAGTTGCGGGTTCCGACACCGCCTGCGCCGCGGTCAAAGCCCATGAACGTCCGCCGCTCGTCGAGTGGCACCATGCCTTTTTCCTCGATGTCCATGCTGAACTGGTGCTGATGCTCAGAAGCGATGACGGCGAGATTGTGGAGGTGGACGTGCGAGCCTTTCGGGATGAACACGGTGGCAACGCCGATGGACTGGCCGAACTTGAGAACCTCCTGCCCGGCGGCGATGTCACGCACCGCAATCTTGTGGCCGCGTGGGATCTGGTTCGCTGCAACCAAGCCCTCGATGCCGGTCTGCTCGCCGGCCTTGACCATGCTCCGTGCCACCGCGACATCGTCAATCGCGTTGAGCAGGATGACAGGCGCCTTTGAAATGGACATGGTGTTCTCCCGGGATGATGGTCTTAGACGCGACCTTGTTGCGCCTTCCCCCGAGTATGCTCGGAACAAGCGCCCGTACCGCTATCGGCTTGTTGTTACGGGCGCTGCGCGCCGTTGGTCGTCAGGTATATCGCATATAAGGATGTTGTGGCAGTAATGAAGAGCCGGTTGCGGCGTGGTCCGCCAAAGGTCAGGTTGGCAACGGTTTGCGGAACCTTGATCTTCCCGAGCAGGGTGCCATCGGGCGCAAAGCAGTGGACGCCATCCTTGGCGCTGGACCAGAGGTTGCCCGCTGTATCGAACCTGAAGCCATCGGGAATGCCGCTGTCGATGTGGCAAAATACCTTCGGGTTGCTCAGTGTCCTGCCGTCGACCACGTCGAAGACGCGGATATGGCGCGGCGCACTTTCATCATGGCTGGCGCCGCTGTCGGCGATGTAGAGCTTTGTCTCGTCGGGGGAGAAGGCGAGGCCGTTCGGCTGCAGGAAGTCGCTGACGACAGCGGTCAGGTCGCCGGTTTCCGGATCAAGGCGGAAGACATTGCGCTGACCCTGCTCGGGATCGGCCTTGTAGCCCTCGTAGTCCGACAGGATGCCGTAGGTCGGGTCGGTGAACCAGATGGTGCCGTCTGAGCGCACGACAACGTCGTTGGGGGAATTCAGGCGCTTGCCCTCGAAGCTGTCTGCAAGCACGGTGATGGTTCCATCGGCTTCGGTGCGGGTGACGCGACGCATGCCGTGCTCGCAGGAAACCAAGCGGCCCTGGCGGTCGCGCGTATTGCCGTTGCTGAAGTTGGATGCATGGCGGAACACCGACACGCCACCGTCCGGGGTCCAGCGCATCATCCGCTGGTTCGGAATGTCGCTCCACAGCAGCTGTTGCGCATCGTCGAACCAGACGGGTCCTTCGGCCCATCGGCAATCGCTATAGAGTTCCTCCAGCCGCGCGCTGCCGACGAACAGGGCAGTAAAGCGTGGGTCTTTGACTTCAAAGGGTGATGCGTCAGTCATCGGACAATCCGTATTCATCTGTTTCTAAGGCTGCGTCCACCGGCGACGACAATGACGCCGATGATGATTAGTCCGGTCATGACAAGACGGATGCCGGCACCAAAACCGTAGGTGTTGAGCATCGAGACGACCAGGAACATGAACAGCGAAGCGCCCCAGATGCCAGCGACGTTGGAATCGCCTCCGGCGACCGCCGTGCCGCCGATGACGACGACGGCAATCGACATCAGCAGATACTCCTGCCCCATGTTGAGCGCAGCACCACCGGAGAAGCTTGCCAGCAGATAGCCGCAGATCGCTGCCAGGACCGCGCAGAGCACGTAGGTCGCAAACCGGACGCCATCGACCGGTATGCCGGCCATGCGCGCTGCGTTGATGCTCTGTCCGATCGCTGCTGCCCAACGGCCGTAGACGGTTCTCTGCAGCAGGACATAGGCAAGCAGCGACAGGATCAGCGCAAGAATGGCGACATTTGGCACTCCGAGCGTGGTTTCGGTTGTGAAGCTTGCGAGGATTTCCGGAGGCTTGATCCGCAGGCCGCGGTTCGTCCAGATGGCGGTCGACTGCACGATGAAGCTCATCGACAGGGTTGCAATGATCGGCGGTATCCGCAGCAGCTTGATCAGCGCGTAGTTCCCGATCCCGACGGCCGCACCGACGGCGATCGCGACCAGCAGGCCGAACACGATCATCGAGTCCTGGCCATCCATGAATTTCAGCGAAACGGTGCCGGCAAGGGTCATCGTGGCCGGCACGCAGAGATCGATATTGCCCGGTCCAAGCGTGATGACGAACATCTGCCCGATGCCGACGACGATCGAGAAGGCGGCGAAGGTCAGTGCCGCCTGGCTGAGGCCGAGCGTGCTCGCGCCGCCAGTAAACAGGATCGTCACGAACCACACGAGGAAGGCCGCGACGAAGGACCAGATCCATGGTTTGCGCGTCAGCGCCATCAGGGTGGTCATGCGCGCTTCTCCTTCTTTTCCATCCGGTTCAGCAGCAGTCGCAGACCGAGCACGACGATCAGGATCGCCCCCTGCGCGCCGATCTGCCAGTCCGACGAGATCCGCAGGAACGACAGGAACGAGCCTGCGAGTGTCAGTGTCAGCGCGCCGATGACGGCGCCGATCGGCGAAACCCGTCCGCCGGTGAATTCGCCGCCGCCGAGGATCACGCCGGCGATCGACAGTAGGGTGTATCGCAAGGCGATATTGGCGTCGGCTGACGTCGTCAGCCCGACCAGCGCGATGCCGGCAAGGATGGCGAAGAATGCTGCGAGGGCATAGGTAGCCGCCCTTGCGGCAAGGATCGACCAGCCCGCGCGCTCCACCGACCGGGCGTTGCCGCCGACCCCGCGCAGGATTACACCGAAGGAGGAGCGCATGATGAGGAAGTGCGAGAACAGCGCGATAATGACGCTGGCGACAATCGCCATCGGCACCAGCGGTGGCCGCGAGGTCATCACAGCCCGCGCCCATTCCGGCGCGTGGCCGCCGGGTGCCGGCAGCAGCAGGATGGCGAGCCCGCTCCACACGAAGCTCATGCCGAGCGTGACGACGATCGAGGGAAGATCACGAACATGGATCAGGACGCCCAGCCCGGCATAGACCGCGATGGCGAGAAGCAGAATGGCGACGCCGATCGCCGGATCGGACTGCAGGAAGGTGGCGGTGACGCAGGCGATGAAGCTGACGAAGGATCCCATCGACAGATCGAGGTCGTTGACAGTCATGATCAGCATCTGCGCGATTGTCGCCAGGGCGATCGGAACGGCAAGATTGAACAGGAGGTTCAGGCCAAGGTAGCCCATGGCACGCGGCTGGAGATAAAAAACCGAAATGAGCAGGATGGTCAGCGACAGGGCTGGAATGATGAGACGGATCGTATCCGAGGACAGGCGAAGCTTCATGCCGCCACTCCCGTGAAGGACGCCGCCAGGATGTTCTCCTCGGTCACATCTGCGCCGGTCAGTTCCTTAACGATGACGCCTTCGCTGAAGACGAACACCCGGTCGCACAGGCTGACCTCCTCCATTTCCGTGGAATACCAGACAAAGGTTCGCCCTTTTGCGGCTTCCGCACGGATGATGGCGTAGACCTCCTGCTTGGTGCCGATGTCGACGCCGCGCATCGGATCGTCCATCAGGACGACGGGCGCGCTCGTCGCCAACGCCCGCGCGAACAGCACTTTTTGCTGGTTGCCGCCCGAGAGCGAGAGGATGCGATTGTCCATGTCCTTGGTGCGGATTTCGATGCGCTCCTTCCAGGATGTGCCGAGCGCCTCTTCGCGCCCGTCATTGACCATGCCGCGGGGCGACAGATCGCTGAGGTTGGCAATGGTCAGGTTCTTCAGAATGCTCCAAAGCGGAAACACGCCATTTAGCGAACGGTCGCCGGCAACGAAGGTCACCGCGGCATTGGCGTTGCGCAGCCAGTTGCCGGTCTTCGACAAATAGAGGTCGAGCAGGATGTCGGTCTGGCCATGGCCTCCGAGCCCCGCCAACCCGACGAGTTCGCCCGCATAGGCGTTGAACCGCAGCCCCTTGCCCCGGCGCGGTGGAGCGCTCAGCAGGGGCATGCCCCCGTTCACCTTCACCCGCGCGGGCGCGGCGTCGCGCGCCTTTACGACGCTGCCCATAGCCGCAACGAGGCTGTGGTGGTCGAAGGCGCTCGAAGGTTTTTCGGTGACGACCTTGCCATCCTTCATGACGATGATCCGGTCGGTTGCCGAGAGGATTTCGCCGAGTATATGCGAAATCAGGATGATCGAGCCGCCGTTCTCGACGAAGACCCGCACATAAGCGAGCAGTTGCGCGGCAAGCGTCGCATCAAGGGACGATGTCGGCTCGTCGAGGATCACCAACTTGACCGGGGTCGAGATGGTGGAGAAGGCCGTGGCGATCTCAACCATCTGCCGCTCGGCGATCGACAGATCCCCGATCGTGGCGTCGGGCGCGATCGTGTGGCCGGGGAAGATTGCGTCGAGCGATCTGCTGATCACCTCGGCGGCGCGCTTGCGCCAACCAAAGCCCTGCAGACCACGATGCATGACACGGGTATTTTCAATGACCGTCAGATTGGGGCAGAGCGAAAGCTCCTGGAAGACGCAGCGAACCCCATTGGCCCGCGCGGCGGCGATGCCGTAGCGTTCGATGCGTGCACCGCCGCAGCTGACCGAGCCCGCATGCGGCGTCAGCCCCCCGTTGATGATGTTGACGATGGTGGATTTGCCAGCCCCGTTGTGGCCGACCAGGCCGACAGACTCGCCGGCGGCAATCCGGATCGTCACGCCGTCTAGCGCCTTTACGGCGCCGAAATGCACCTTGGCGTCCGTGACCTCCACGACCGCCGGATTTTGCGCTTCCACGCCCATGATGGAATCTCCCTTTAATAAGAGCCGCCCGGCACTGTCGCCGGGCGGAACAACGCGTTGGGAGGAGCTGTTACTTGCTGTCGGCGATGACTTTTTGGGTATCGGCCAGCGAATAGTCGACATTGGCGACGCCGCCGGACGGCGTGTTGGCGAGATTGGCCTCGAGGTTGTCCTGGTTGATTTTCAGGAATGGCACGACGAGGTCCTTCTTGACCGTCTTGCCGTTGAGGATCTGCTGGGCCACCCAGAAGGCCAGTGTCGAAACGCCCGGAGCGATGGAGACGGACATGGTCTCGTACTTGCTGGCGTCCTTCTGCTTCTTCCACCAGACGAGTTCATCCTGGCGGTTGCCCATGACGATCGTCGGGGTCGGACGCTTTGCCGCCTCGAAGGCCTGTGCCGCGCCATAGCCATCGCCGCCCTGGGTTACAACGGCTGCAATCTCGGGCAGGCTCGGCAGGATGCCGGCGACGGCCTTCTGCGCGACGTCCTGGGCCCAATCGCCGTGGACAGAACCGACGATCTTGAACTGCGGGTACTTGGCGACGCCCGCATGGATGCCGGCCGAGATTTCGTCGTCGACCGACACGCCGGCGAGACCGCGAATTTCCAAGAGATTGCCGCCAGCCGGAATTTTCTTGGCGAGATACTCGACCTGGCTTTCACCCATGCCCTTGAAGTCGACGGCGATCCGCCAAGCGCAGGGCTCGGTCACGATGCCGTCGAAGGAAACGACGACGATGCCGGCATCGCAGGCTTCCTTGATGGCGCCGTTCAGGGCCGTCGGCGAGGCCGCGTCGATGACGATGGCGTTGTAGCCCTGCAGGATCATGTTCTGGATCTGCGCAGCTTGCTCGGTCGCCTGGTTTTCAGATGTCGTGAAAGGATCGGCGGCAGCGACGACGCCGGACTTTACGGCTTCCCCGGTGACCTTCTCCCAGCTTGTCAGCATCGCCTGGCGCCACGAGTTGCCGGCATAGTTGTTGGACAGCGCGATCTTCTTGTCGGCCGTGTCGGCCATGGCAGCGACAGGCAGCGCCACGCAGGCAAGCGTAACCGACGTCAGAAGCAGGTTTCTGAAATTCATTGTCTCTCTCCCTTTTGACCCGAAATCCCCTCCCGGGCGGATACGATGTGTAGACGTCGAGTTCCTCCTCTCGACATCGGCAGGATGTTATAGATTGGCAGAGTTGTATAGTAAGAATGCGGCATCGCGTTTGCGGGGATCGCCACAAATGTTGCGGGATCCTGCAAGACGGAAGGCTAGCGTCGGGCGCTTACTAATGGCAAAGCATATCCGTCGCCTGGGAGGCCGGCGGGAGGGAGAGGCCATGCTCAAGTTGGCGCCATCGGCGCTTCTCGACCACTATTTGGGGATTTCCCGCCTGTTGGCGGGGCAGCTGGAGTTTCGCTCCGCCATTCGCGCGGTGGCGGCGGAAATTTCCCACATCATCCCGCACGACCATCTCGACGTCTGCATCATCATGCATGGCGGCAAGTACCACACCGCCTATGAGACCGGGATCGAAACGGCGTGGGGCAATCATCCACCGGCACTGGTTTCCGGCAGTCCCATTCGCAGCCTGCTTTGGGGCGAGGTGCCGTACCTGCTGACCGAAGACGCGCTTGTTGATCCACGGTTCAATTTCGAAGGCGCGTTTTCCCGGCCCATCATCGACCAGTCCCTGCGCAGCCGCCTGCATGTGCCGCTGAAGGTCGAGGGAGATGTAATCGGCGCGCTCAGCTGCTCCGCCCACGCAGCCGCGCTTTACGGCCTCGACGACGTCGCCAATGCGCGGTCGATTGCTGACCTGCTGTCGCCCTATTTCTTTGCTCTTCGCGCGGCCGAGCAGGCCCAGCAATCGGCGATCGTTGAGGCAGAGGCGAGGGCGCGCGAGGAGGGACTACGCCTTGGTGCGCTGAAGCTGACCGAGGCGCTGGAATCCGAGCGCCAGCGCATCGGCATGGACCTGCACGACCAAACGCTTGCCGATCTCACACGCCTCTCGCGTCGCCTGGAGCGGCTGACGCTCGCCCATGAGATTTCGGGCGAGGCACTGGAGCCGCTGGCCCGCAGCCTGCAGCACTGCATGCAGGACCTTCGCCAGATTATAGAGGAGGCCAAGCCCTCGGTGCTGCAGCTGTTCGGATTCGCCCAGGCCGTCGAGAACCAACTGGACCGTTCGATCCGCGACAGCGGCCTGTCGATCACCCAGACGCTCGTCGACGCGACCGGCGGCATCATCGACCAGCTGGAGCAGACTGTTAGTATCGCGCTGTTCAGGATCACGCAGGAGGCGATCAATAACGCTGTCCGACATGCCCAGGCCGATCACATTTCAGTAACACTAGCAGGCCAGTCGGACGGTATTTCTATCGAGATCCGTGATGACGGCATTGGTGTCGGGATCGCGGACCATCGCAACGGGACGGGGATCGACAATATGAAGACCAGAGCGCGGCTGATATCGGCGGAGTTCACCATGATGGATGGACGAGGTTCGCAAGGCACGGTGGTGGCGATCCACCTGCCGCTGACGGAGACGCCGACAACCCGTCTGCAACCGAGGGCCATAAAATGAAAGTGCTGATCGTCGAAGACGACCCGCTGCACCGTTCCTATCTTGTCGAAGCGATCGGCACGTCCTTGCCGGAATGCGAAACCATTCTGGAGGCGAATAACGGCAAGGAAGGGGAGAAGCTCGCGCGGGACAACAAGTCCGCCCATGTCGTCATGGATCTTCAGATGAACAACCGGAACGGTATCGAAGCGGCCCGGACCATCTGGAACGAGCGGCCCGATACCCGCATTCTCTTCTGGTCCAACTATTCCGATGAGGCTTATGTGCGAGGCGTGTCCCGCATCGTGCCCGACGGCGCGGCCTATGGCTACGTGCTGAAGTCGGCATCCGACGAACGCCTGCGCCTAGCCTTGCGCAGCATCTTCATCGAGGCGCAGTGTGTAATCGATCGCGAAGTTCGGGGCATGCAGCAAAAGAGCCTCGGCCAAGCCAAAGGCTTCAGCGACAGCGAATATGAAATTCTGGTCGACATTGCCTTGGGTCTCACAGACCGCGCCATTGGTCGGAGACGTAACCTGTCTCTGCGCAGCGTCCAAAACAGGCTTCAGCAACTCTATGAAAAGCTCGAGGTCTATCAAAACCCCAACGATGACCACGAGGAAGGCCGCTTCAATCTGCGGGCAAGAGCGGTGACGGTGGCGCTGCTTCGAAAGCTTTTGAACTACAGTGCGTTGGAGCGCGCTGAAGCCGAGCTGGCTGACTGGCTTGCGACATTGAACTGATAGGGCTCAATGCGCCGGTGAAGGTGCAGCTTGGGGTCCGCTACCCGAACGATCGGAGGTTGGGCCCTCGTCACATGTCTTCTGGCATTGCCTCTTTGTGGAGGGTTCTGGCCAGCCATGCCGCGGTGAGGGGGCTTGGCTAGAAAGACCGGGAGGCCGGCAGCGTGGCCTTCAGCTTGCCGCCCTCGATCGTGTGTACGACCATCTTGCGCTCGACCATTCCCGTTGCGGTGAAACGGAAGAGGCCTGTTGTGCCGCGGAAGCCGACACTGCTCATCAGGTTTGCTGCAGTCAGTGCTTGTGGCCCTTGCGAGCGAACGAGGCCCGAGGCAATTGCCATGGCATCGTAGCCATAGGCGCTGGCAATCGTCAGCGGATGTTTGTAGTGACGCTGATAGCGCTCCGCAATCAACCCGCTGCCTTCGGGATCGATCAGGGCAATGACGACGCCGTTTGCGGCCGGCGTCGCGTATGAGCTTTGTGGCCAGGCGTTGGTGCCAACCAACATCTGGTTGGGAACCGCCACGCCGCGAACGGCTGTCGCCACCATCCCAACCTCGGCCGTGCCGCCGAGGACGACAACGGCTTCCGAGGCCTGTATCAGCAACCGGTTCTTAGCCTGTATGTCGGCTGGCGTGTCGGTTGCGCCGTAGTATCCTGACCCCATGAAGGTGCCACCGCTTGTCGAGATGGCAATGCCCAGGCGCGCCATGAAGGCTTGTGGGACATTCGTTTCGGCGAGAAGTGCAATCTTCTTGTGTCCACTCGCGACAGCCGCCCTTACTCCCTCGGCAGCGCTGTCGAATTCGTCGGATACGAGGTTGAAGACATCCCCCGGGGTCGTGGGTGTAGGGCTACCCAGATTGAGCAGCAGCGGCCTCTGGGTGGGAGAAATGGCGGCAATCGCCGCCGTCTCGGCCGGCGGCAGATAGCTGACAATCATGACAGCCCCGCGCGCCTTTGCGGCGGCAACCTCGGCAGCGATCGCGGCCTGGCCCGCGCCGATGTCCATGACGCGCAGCTTCAGCTGGCTGTTGCCGAGTTCGCCTATGCCGAGGCTCGCTCCATCCCGTACTTCCCGGGATGCCCCCTCGTAAAGTCCGCTGGCACCCTTTCGCAGAAACAGCGTTAGTTCCGGCCCGTTCTCGCCACCGTATGTCTCGTTGACAACGGTGGAAGGCATCTTGATGTCGTCGTTTCCGGCGTTCTTAGGGAGTGGCGCGCCGTCCATCTGGCAGCCTGCGAGAAAGGCGGATAGCATCACGGATGCGGCCCACACCGGTACAAGTGAACCCGCCTGCAAGCGCCATTGCGTGCTCAGGCGCTTAAGCCGACCAACTGCATATCCCGTCACGAAACGTCTCCCTCCCTGTACGCGGCATGACACCATTCCAGCGGCGGTATCTCTGCACAGCCGAAACGCGAAAGTAAAGCGAGTGATGAAATGCAATATTGGGTGCAATAATCTGCAGATTTCCCTGTTGCACCGCAGTCAAGTGATCCTTCGCGCCGCCTCGGTATAAGTACGCGTTCCTAATATGAAGAGTTTATGAAGTGGGGTGTACCTGCTGCCAGTAAATGTCAAGTTTCAAAAACGGTAAGGTTAATCAATCACTCAGCGGTTGAGTTAACCAATCGAAAACATTTCTGTAGGGATGCATAACCGGCTATATCGTTGGGGTTAACGAACCATTGCAATCTATCCGCTCCCGTAATTGATTGCCGTCACGTTACGAAACACCCGGGAGTATGGACCAATGGAAAATTCGCGCATTTCGACAGTCGATCACGAAGCCGTATCGCAGGAGCTGTCCTCTGCCCATGACGAGAGCAACGCCTTCGAGGGGGCCGCACTTCCGTTGATTTCGCAGAATTCCGAAATTGCCGAGTTCCAGCTGGCTCAGCTCGACCAGGCGAACGGCAAGACCGATCGTGTCCCTGCAAGCGAGCCGCCGCAAAACAACGCTCCGCAGATCGTGCAGGTGACGCCGGATCAGGGCAACATTGTCCAGCTACCGCCAAACACCGCAATCGATGACATTCAGGTCGAGGGCAGAAACCTCGTTCTCGTTCAGGCTGATGGCAGCCGCATCATCGTCGTCAATGGCGCGCTCAATATTCCGACCTTCGTGATCGGGGAGGTGACGCTGCCGCAGCAGGTCTTGCTGGCCGCTCTCCAGCAGCAGGGCGTCAATGTTGCCGCAGGCCCCAATGGTTCCTACAGCGCGTCCAATACCAGTTCAGGCCACGAGTTCACCGACAGCCAGGTGCAGAACGCCCACACTCCGCCCAACCTGCTCGGCCTGCTTGGCCCGACTGGCGATTCCGGCAATGGCGGCGGCAACGGCAGCTCTGAGAGCGGTGATGGACTGCCTTTCATCAACCCCTTCCAGACGGTCACCGCGTCGCTCAGCGAGACAGGCACCAGCATCGGTGGCTTCGTGACGACAAGCAGCGCCGGCCGCTTCGGCTTCGGCGGCGTCAATGCATCGATCAGCACTGTCACGCTCTTCGGTGAAGCCGAGATCACCGCGAGCGGAACACAGCAGCTTTCCGGTCTGACATCCGGTGGCGTACCGGTGACTGTCAGCCAGAATGGTTTTGCCGTAATCGGCACGGCGAACGGCGTGACAATTTTCACCCTGGTCTTCGATAGGGCTACAGGCGACTATACCTTCACCCAGCTGGCCGCCATCGACCATCCGGCCGGAGCGAATTCGGCAACGGATCTCCTCCAACTGCAGTTCCAATACACCGTGATCGACAAGAGCGGCCAGACGGTCAAGGGCATCGGCACCGTCGACATCGCCGACAGCGTGGCGGTTGCCGGCGCCGGTACGTCCGGAACAGTATCCGAAACAGCCCTTATCGGTGGTAACGGTATCGCTGCGGACGCGAACATCACGGTTAAATCAGCCGCGGGCTCGCTGAATATCTCCTGGGGCGCCGATAGCTCCAACTCGGACAATGGCAGCCTCGGCGATCGCTCTGTCGTCTTCGCCAGTGCCGCCGTCACCGCCAGCGGAGAAGCCGGCGCGGCGCTTACTTCGCACGGCCTTGCGGTCTCGACTACGCTACTTTCCGACGGGACGCTCGTCGGCTATACTGGCAACGCCGTCCCGGGCAGCACGGGCGCTGCCAATGTTGTCTTCTACGCCACACTGTCAGACGCCAACAACGGCTCCTATAACTTCACGCTGGTCCAGTCGCTCGACCACGCGTCCGGCGCCAATCCGCTGACTTTGAGCTTCGGTTACACCGCCAAGGATTCGGACGGTGACACCTCGTCCAACACCGTCACCCTGTCGATCGCCGACGACGTTCCGGTCGCGACCGGCAGCATTACGGCTGGCCAGACGCTGAACGACGATGTGCAGGCCAACGGCAATGTCGATGCCGAGGGCCATGTGCTGGCGACCTCGGGCGTAGCAGGTGCGCTGTTCACGGCCGGTGCGGATGGCTTTGCCAGCGTGACGATCGGCGAGTTGCCGAAATTCCAAGCGGTCTTCGTTGACGCCAATGGCGTCGGTCAGACGGAAGCTGTCAATTGGGGCACCGCATCCGTCTCGGGCGGCGTCACCACATGGACGGCTCTCGGCGGCACGTCCAACAATCTGGTAGCAACCCTGACCATCAATGCCGAYGGCTCCTATAGCTTCAAGCTCAGCGAACCTCTKGCGCATACRGSGACMGGCCAGGACCAGTCRYCCCTGACGTTCAATTAYACGGTCACCGACGGTGACGGCGACAAGGCGACGGGTGCGCTGACGATCAATGTCACCGACGACGTTCCGGYCACGACCGGCAGCATYRCGGCTGGCCAGACGCTGAACGACGATRTGCAGGCCAACGGMAATGTCGATGSCRRSGRCCATSTGYTGGCRACCTCGGGYGYRGCAGGTGCGCTGTTCACGGCCGGTGCGGATGGCTTTGCCAGCGTGACGATCGGCGAGYTGCCRAAATTCCAAGCGGTCTTCGTTGACGCCAACGGCGTCGGTCAGACGGAAGCTGTCAATTGGGGCACCGCGTCCGTCTCGGGTGGCGTCACCACATGGACTGCCATTGGCGGCACGTCCAACAACCTGGTAGCAACCCTGACCATCAATGCCGACGGCTCCTATAGCTTCAAGCTCAGCGAACCTCTGGCGCATACGGCGACCGGCCAGGACCAGTCATCCCTGACGTTCAATTATACGGTCAGCGACGGCGACGGCGACAAGTCGACGGGCGCGCTGACGATCAATGTCACCGACGACGTTCCGGATGCACATGAGGTAACGGCTGCAACGACGCTGTCGGACG